>JAFSXO010000294.1 GCA_017444045.1 bacterium
ATGTTGATACCGCCGCGCTTGAGAGCGTTGGGAGGCATTGCTTTAATTATATGCTGGGCGCCGGTGTAATCGCTCAGCTGCTGGCCGCTATCGCCAAGATTGAGATAGTATTTTAAACTATCGCTGCATTTTCTGGTTATGGCATTGCTATCGCTATTGGGGACGCTTTGAGCCCATAACGATAGCGCGGAACAGATAAAGAGAAGCACAGTGTTATAGATGAATCGTGCAATGCGCTGCTGACGAGTCCTCATAAAATATGCCTTTCCGCGGATACCAGTGAGGCAGGTGTTTTTTCAACCTACTGAGCAAATTGGTAAATATCATTGGCCTTACTGGTACTGCTAAAAAAATATAGTGGTATTAAGCGCAGCTAGATGGGGGCGCTTACGGTTGAGTCGTGAAGGTTAAAGCAGATATTAAAGCTCGTTGAAAGCTATGGCTTGGGTATGGTCTGAAGGCAAAAAAAATCCGGCGCTTTGAATAGCTCCGGAATCATTGCGATTAATAACGGATACGCTGAGTGGATTGTGAGCGTGTACGAACAGGAATTGCTGTCTGTTGGTCGGCACATCGCGCACCAGCAGGCAGTTGTTGTTTTTGAATTCAGGGCGATAGAGTTTGTCGCCGATTTGCACGTCGCATTCCCTGGAAAAATGGATGCCATATATAGCGATAGCGTTGGGAACATCTTTGATTAAGCGGACATCGTCGATTTGGGGAATCGCTTCAGGGGCTATGCCGCTGCTGCTGGCCTCTGCAGCGTCTTTAGGGGATTCCGCACTTTCTGCTTCAGAATGGGGTATCCCATTCATTGGCGCAGCTTCCTGGGCTAAGACCTCTTCCTGCGTTAGCTCTTTAGGCTCTGCCGCGCCAAGCTTGATCACGCTGCCGAGCTTGGCAATACCGTCGATGAACTCGTAGTTGGTCACGACCAGACAAAGCTTTTCATTATCTAAATCGCTGACGTAGCCATTGTTTGCGCGGATGAAAGCGCGCAGCTCCTGAGCTTGGTCGGTGGTGATCGCCAGCAGACTGACCAGAGGAGTCGAAGTGGGCGCGCTCAGAATGTCGCTGGCTGAGGGCAATTGCTCGGCTGGCTGCGCAGTGGAGGTGCCTTGATTAGCGACCGCAGATGATGGAATATCCGCGTTTTTCTGCTGGGTGTGGCGGACTGCAAGCATCTCGTAGGCTTTGGTCAGCTCGCTGAGCTTTTGGGCACCATCGGCGGACTGGCGGCATTCTGAGATCGTGCTGTCCAGCTTAGCATCTATATTGGGCTGGAATAGGAATGGCATACAGGCTGCTACTGCAATGGTAGATGTTGCAAGCAGTGCCATTTTTTGTGGCGATTTCAAAAGATTGGTATTTGAATTGCAATTATTGCTTTTAGGGCGCAATAAGGCCTGTGTCTTTTTGGGTCGAGCCATAATTCAACCTTTTTCAAATACAAGTCAATGCTGGTAATAGTGGTTTATTATAGTGGTTTATATGTATCAATAAAAATAGCAGGATTGAGGTGCTAATATCAACTGAATTAATAAAAGATAGTATTGAAAAGGGAGGTCATGATGCGCTGCTCGTCATAGAGAAACACATCTTCTTAAAGTTTTCAACGATCTGGCGAAGATAGTCGAAACTCTAAGCTACGGATGCTGGGCAATTACTTTTGTGAATGTGGAGATTGGCGTTCTCCTTCTAGTCTATATTTTATCATAAACGCTCGAAAATATTTATTGCAAATATTACAAAATGTTTAACGTTTTAATAATATCGTTTAGATAAGCTTAAGGTGGCATAATTCACGATTGCTTTGAGCGTATTCAAAGCACGTAACTAGTTCCGCGCAAGGCACCTCTGAGCGTAGCGAAGCAGTGCTGGCGCGGAAGCTGGTGCAGCGCGAATATGTTCGCTTAATTAATAGAGCCGGCGTTTCTTTTGAAACACTGGCTCTGTTAATTAAGCATAATGCTTGGTCTTGGGCTTTACGTTACGCCTTGGCGAAGCCCTCAGGGTTTAGCCCCAGCAGGTCGTCGGTCACGAACAGACCGTTGTGGCGGATCAGCTCGTCATCGAAGAAGATGTCGCCGCCCTCCTTCTGGATGAACACGATATCCCAGTGGATAGTGGCCTTGTTGCCGTTGGGCGCGGCATCGTAGCAGTTGCCCAGCGCCAGGTGGATGCTGCCGCTGATCTTCTCGTCGAAGAGCGTATCGCACATGGGCTTGGTCACGTTGGGGTTGAAGCCCAGGGCGAACTCGCCCAGATAGCGGTTGCCCTCGTGGCCGTCGAGAATCTTGTTCAGGGCTTCGGTGTTAGTCGAGGTGGCCTCGACAACCTTGCCGTCTTTGAATACCAGGCGCACATCCTCCATGCGGTAACCTTGGTAGGAGGTCGGGGTGTTGAAGTGGATGACGCCGTTGACCGAATCGCGTACGGGCGCGGAGTAGCACTCGCCGTCGGGGATGTTGCGCAGGCCGTGGCAGGAAACCGCGCCGATATTCTTGATGGAGAAGCGCAGATCGGTGTCGGGGCCAGTCAAGCGCACTCTGTCGGCGCTGGCCATGCGCTTAACCAAAGGCTTGGCGGCCTCTTCCATGTGGGCGTAATCGGTCAGGCAGACCGAGAAATAGTAATCCTCGAAGGCCTCGGTGGACATGTCGGCCAGCTGTGCCATGGACGGGGTAGGCCAGCGGGTTACCAGCCAGCGGGTGTGCTTGACGCGCTGCTGCATGTGCACAGGTGTCTGATACAGCTCGTTGTAGAGCATGACGCGCTCAGCCGGAACGTCGGCCAGCTCGGAAACGTTGTCCTTGCCGCGGATGCCGATATACGCCTGCATCTTTTCCATGCGCTGCAGATCGACCTCGGCCTGGTGCTTTAGGCGCGTCTCTAGCTCCTCCATGGTGCCGCCCAAGAGGAAGTGGCGCTGAAGATCGGCGGGGATGAAGTTGATGTGGGGAGTGGCGCCGACGGCGATGACCTCGTCTATGAGCGCTTCCAGCATGGCGTGGGGAACGCTGGCGGATTCGATGAGAACCTGTTCGCCCTTCTGCAGCTTGGTGGAGTGGTGGACAAAGGTGTGAGCTAACTTGGCAAAGCGTGGGTCTTTCATGCTGTCTCCATATTATACCGTGATATACTTTCAGCGGCCTGGGCATTCAGCTGCCGCCGCTGGATGATACTAATTCTCTAACATCTCGGAATACTCCCTTATTTCCTATTTCTTAGACTTTATTACACTGCATAGTGTTTTATTTACAGTAGTTGCTGAAGCATATATTATCTAAATACGTGAAAATCGGCATTAATCGCGGTTTTGCGTTAGCCCAGAACCGAAATAAAGAAAAAGGATAAATGTAGGAGCTGTTGAAATATGTTAAATAAGTGCTTTAGTGTTTTGTGATCGCCTGCCGTATAGGCTGCCACGGAATAGAGGTGCAACATGCCGCGTTTGCCGTTTTTATTAGCTATAGTTCATGGAGGAACAACGCTTCCAAGGGAACTGACGCCGCGCTTAGCTGTCAGCCCTGGGGCGGTTTTTTACGATTCCAATCCTTGGACGCGTGAAGTTTTTTCTATGGGAGAGCAGGTGCAGGGCCGGCAAGAGGTCGATATCGCCAGAGTGGTGGTCGATTTAGATGTTGACCCCAAAATGAAAAAAGCTTCAAACTGCGCCGATGGTGGCATAATCAAGAAGGTCACCCGTTACAATAAGCCTGTATGGCTGGAGGGCCAGGAGCCCAACGAGGAAGAGCGCAGCCGTCTCATAGATCGCTATCATCACAATTGGCATGGCATATTGGAGCGCGTTGCCTCGCGCGGCGGAGTGCGCATGGGTATCGACTGCCATTCCATGGCTCCCATTGGTGCGCCTCTCGATGACGATGCCGGCTGTGTGCGGCCTATGTTCTGCGTAGGCAATTTGGGCGATGAGAACGGCGAAGGCGAGCAGGTTAGCTGCGATCCCGCTTACGTCAGAGCGTTTGTGGAGTGTATAGAGCAGGAATTCGCCGATCTCGAGCTTCCCGAAGGCTGCAAGCTGGTCACGGTCAACAATCCCCTGCCGGGCGGCTATTTGCTATATCACCATGGTATTGAGCGTGGCAATACTCCCTGGCTTCTTTTTGCCTTTAACCGCCGTCTGCTGGTCCCCGATGAGGCTCCCGAGGCTGTCGACAGCGATGACGTGCCCGATGTGCCCAGAGAGGCCATAGCTAAGCTGCGCGTGCGCATATTTACGGCTATGCTAGCCTTTGCCAGGCGTATGCCGGATATTATGGATGACATAGAACGGCGCAGCCG
>JAFSXO010000295.1 GCA_017444045.1 bacterium
CTTATACGCTAATGTACAACGCAGCGCTAACTCACATGAATTATCAGAACCAATGCCACGAATCCTTAACTAAATGGCATTGCTGTCATCCCCAATGATATTAAGTTATTGTTTCGCGAACATATTCGCGCTGCACCAGCTTCCGCGCCGGCACGGCTTCGCTGCGCTCAGATGTGCCTTGCGCGGTACTGGTTACGCGCTATAATCAGCAAACTACAGCCATTAATTGTACCTACATGGGCTTAGCTAAATGACATTGCTGTCATCCATTCTGCTATTGTCGTTGTTTCTTCAGCTGGTCCTCACGAATAAGTCCGCCCAAAAAAGGGAGATAATCGCCAATTGTGAATTCTAATAGTTTGTGTGGAAATACGTTAAGCCGTACTTCTTCTACGCCGTAGCTGCGGCAGTGCTTTTGGTTCTGGAAATTCTCATGGATTTATACCAGCCAGAGCTGATGAGCCGTATTGTCGATGAAGGCGTGTTGGGTGTTCATAGCGGAGGGCAGAGAAACATGAGCCTGGTGTGGCGATTGGGCGCTCTCATGCTGGCTTATACCCTAATCGGCAGTCTCTGCGCCGCCTGCAATAATGTTTGCATCAGCTACGCCTCACAAAAAATAGGCAATGCCATGCGCAAGGACTGTTTTAAGCGCATTATGGCATTTTCTTTTTCCCAGGTTAAGGGCTTTGGCGCGGGTACGCTGATTACCCGAATGACTAACGATATCACCCAAGTGCAGGGCCTTATTTCTCAGCTATTAAGGGGCATGGTGCGCACCTCCATGCTTACGTTGGGCAGCATCTACTTTATGTTTCGCCTGCACACCGCATTCGGCTGCATGGCCTTGGGGGCTTTTCCGCTAATACTGGGAGTGATTGTTCTGTGCCTGTGGCGGGCTAATCCTCTGTTTCCCAAGCTTCAGGCTCAGCTCGATGAGCTTAACGATCTAATGCAAGAGGATGTGGCCGGCGTGCGCATCATTAAATCGTGCGTGCGCGAGGCCTATGAAAAGCTTCGCTTTGGGCAGGCTAATCATCGCTTAGTCTCTACCCAGCTGCGCATCCTTTTTATATTTGCCGTAATGAATCCTTCGGTGCATATGGTCCTCGATCTGACCATTGCCTTTTTGCTGCTGTGGGGAGACAGCCAGGTGCGCGTAGGGGCGATGACTCCCGGTCTGATTATGGCGGCACTGACATATATAACCACTATGATGCACGGGATTCTTATTCTGGTGATGGTCTTTCAGACTATTACCAGGGGGCTGGCCTCGTGGGAGCGCGTTAGGGAATTGCTGCTGGTCGATCCAGAGCTGAGCGAAGGCGAATGGAACGATGGCCCAGGACCTCGGGGCAAGATTGAGTTTAAAAATGTGTCATTCACCTATCCCGATGGTGAGAATCCCGTTTTGCGCAATGTTAGCTTAACGATCAATCCCGGTGAGGTGGTGGCTATTATGGGCGCCACTGGCTGCGGCAAGTCTACGCTTGTCAGCCTTATACCGCGCTTTTATGAAGCTTGCTCGGGACAGGTGCTGGTGTCTGGGCGCGATGTGCGCGAGTATCGGCAGCGCTCCTTGCGGGAAATGGTGGCCTTTGTCCTGCAGAAGGCCGAGCTGTTCAGCGATACTATCCGCGCCAATGTTATGTGGGGGCAGGAAGGAACTTCAGAAGAAAGGCTTCACGAGGCTGCCGAGATAGCTCAGGCAGCAGAATTTATAGACGAAAAGGAACACAAGTGGGATACAGTGCTGGCCGAGCGGGGCAACAGCCTTTCCGGCGGACAAAAGCAGCGTTTGGCGATCGCCCGTGCCTTGCTTAGAGACGCCGATATTTTGGTGTTTGACGACGCTACCAGTGCTCTCGATATTAAAACGGAGGCCAGGCTGGCACGCGCTCTTAAAAGCGCCAAGTCAAACGTAACGAAGGTTTTTGTAGCGCAGCGGGTGGTCTCTGCGCGCTGGGCAGACCGCATAGCTGTTCTCGATGGCGGCGAACTGGTCGGATGCGGAACTCATAACGAGCTTATGGAGAGCTGCCCCGCTTATAGAGATATATACTATTCGCAGATAGGAGGGGATAAGGATGCAGTCTAAACCATCGCCGGCAACGAAATCAGATGCATCCCGTCATATTCCCCTGCGCCGCCGAGGCTGGCATTTCGGCGAAAGCGAACACGCCGAGCAGGTAGGGCGAACGCTGAAACGTGTTTGGAGCTATTTCTCCCAGGAAAAAGCGCTTCTGTTAGGCTTGGTCGCTGTCGTTCTTATAGGGACGGCCGGCAATATGTATGCTCCCAGCCAGCAGAGTCTGTGCATAGATATAATTGCAGGGATTGTACCGGGCAGGCTTGTCGAGACGCTTTGGCTTATGCTGGGCGGATACGCACTGTTCTGCGTTTGCGAGATCGGTCAGGGACTGTGGAGCGCCAAGCTGAGCCAGCGCATAATTGAGCGTATGCGCGGTGAGCTTTTCAGCAAGGTAGTCGATCTGCCCGTCAGCTATTTGGATCGCCGCTCGCATGGCGACGTGATGAGCTGTATGACCAACGATATTGAGAATATTTCTCTTTGCGTATCCCAGGCCTGGCCCACCTTATGCTCCGGTCTGCTGACCATTGTGTGCAGCAGTGCGATTATGGTTTGGTACTGCTGGCCCCTGGCTTTGCTCAGCGCCGTTTCGGTGGTCATAACGTTAATAGCCACCAAATTGTTGGGAAGATTTGTGCGCCGTTATGCGCGTCACCGCCAGCAGCTGCTCGGTGAGCTCAATGGTACAATCGAAGAGATGATCTACGGCTACAAAACCGTGGTCGCCAATGCCCGCGAGGAGCTTACCTACGAAGAATTCTGCGGAGCTGCCGACGCTCTGACCAAGGCTGGTATCCGCACCGAGATATTCAGCGGGATGCTGGGGCCGGTGATGTTCGTTACTCGCAACCTGAATTTTATCATTATAGCGGCCTTCGGCGGCTATTTTGCCATAAATGGAATGGTTACGGTTGGGGAGATATCGGCGTTTATCGTCTATTCTAAAATGTTTAGCCGCCCAATCAATGAGATAGCCCAGATTTACGGCCAGCTGCAGACCGCTGTAGCTGGAGCTGAGCGCGTTTTTAAGGTTCTCGATGAGCCTTCCGAAAGGGTAACTGGAGAGGAAATCAAGATTAAAAAAGGCGCCGAAATCGCTTTCGAAAACGTCTGCTTCGCTTATGAGCCTGGCCGTCCCGTAATCGACGGCTTCAGCCTGCGCATACCCGCGGGGAAGCGCATCGCTTTGGTGGGCGCAACTGGGAGCGGCAAGACTACTATCGCCAATCTGCTGATGCGCTTTTACGATCTGGACAAGGGGCGGATTACGATAAACGGGCGCAATATCGCTACTTTAAGCCGGGCCAGTCTGCGCAGGTATATGGCGATAGTGCTTCAGGATACAGTTCTGTTCAGCGACACCGTTGAGCGCAATCTGCGCTACGGACGCGAAGATGCCAGCGATAGCTATTTGGAAAGGGCGGCGGTTATGAGTCGGGCCAAGGAAGTGATTCAGGGCTTGCCTCATGGCTACGATACGGTTCTGCGCGGCGGTGGTGCCGATTTGAGCCAAGGACAGCGCCAGCTGCTGGCCATAGCACGGGCGTTTGTAGCTGATCCGCGCATTGTAATATTGGACGAAGCTACTTCCAATGTCGATTCGCGCACGGAAAAGGCGGTGCAGGA
>JAFSXO010000296.1 GCA_017444045.1 bacterium
ACAGAGGGGGTGGCCAAAGCTGTTGGAAAAATCAAGCTTTAACGCATGTTGTGTGCTAACCTGTACGCTAAAGTACAACGCAGCGCCAACGTACATGAATGAGCATAACCAATGCCACGAATCCTTAACTAAATGGCATTGCCCCTAAAGGCAGTATCGTTAACTTAAG
Organism: bacterium; assembly: GCA_017444045.1. GTDB lineage: Bacteria > Vulcanimicrobiota > Xenobia > Xenobiales > Xenobiaceae > JAFSXO01. The sequence goes on from JAFSXO010000296.1 coordinate 170, forward strand.
CCCATGTAGGTAAAATTAATGGCTGTCGTTTGCTGATTATAGCGCGTAACCAGTTCCGCGCAAGGCACATCTGAGCGAAGCGAAGCAGTGCCGGCGCGGAAGCTGGTGTAGCGCGAATATGTTCGCGAAACACTAACTACATGGCATTGCCAATAAAGGATGGCAGGGGGCGAAAGCTCGCGCTAGCTACGGAGGCATGGTAACATTGGCAAGCAAGTGCAGCTGGGAGGCTACGCGCTGGATCTTAGCCGTTATTGTGGTTGCGGTGGGCATTATTGCTATGCCCAGGCTGCAGTATATAGGCGATCCCTTGGCGATTCGGGCGGCGGCGGTAAATTTAATTAACACGGGCCGCCCCGATGTGCCCGAGGCCGTAGCGCAGTCCTCCGGAGAGCGCGGGCAGTATTACTATCAAAACCCGCGCAATGGCCGTTATTACAGTAAATACGGCCCCTTGAATACTGCCGCTTATCTGCCGGTGCTTCTGGCCGAAAAGGCCCTTTATGGCGCTTTGCCGCTGTATGACGATACGGAGCGGCGTACCCTGCTGCTGAACACCCAGAATATTTTGGGCGCTCTGCTTCTTGCCCTGGTATTGCTGGAGATCTCTAGACTGTACTGTACCCGCCCTCTGCTGGGCTTGCTGTGGGTGCTGTCCAGCATGTACGCTTCATTTGGCTGGAACTATCTGCGCGCTCAGACCGCCGAGCTGCTTCAGTGGATCCTGGCCAGCGTTTTTATATGGTCGGTTCTAAGCATGTGGCGCCAAGCGGGCAGGGCTTGGACCGTATACCTGGCGCAGCTGAGTCTGGTACTTCTGATATTGGCTAAAGGGGTCTATGCCTTGTGGGGCCCTGTCTTTGTCGGGACTGCCGTGGCCATCGGCTGGGGATACTGCGATGGCCAGGGGCGCGATAAGCGCTGGTGGGGCAGAGCCTTTGCGCCTCTGCTGCTCGGTGCTGCCGCCGTTTTGCTGATTAATTACTATAAGTTCGGCGATATGCTGGCCAGCGGTTATACGCAGTGGGAGCGCGAGCGCTATTTTTTCAGCGGTTATTTGCCCGATGGGCTTTGGGGCTATCTAGCCAGCATAGACAAAAGCATTTTCCTCTATCAGCCGCTGCTGCTGGCCGCTGTCTGGGCCTGGCCAAGCTTTTGGAAGCGCTGGCGGGCCGAGGCGATCCTCGTGCTCTCTTCGTTCGTCTTGCTGTGGTGCTTTAACAGCTGCACGATAAACTGGGGCGGGCATTGGTCCTATGGCCCGCGCTATCTGTTAGCGATTCTGACCCCGCTGTCTTTGCCGGCGCTTCTGGTATTTGAATGTCTGTGTGCGGCGCGTAAAACATGGCAGTCCTGGCTGGGAGGCATCGCGGTGGCTGGCGTATTGCTATTCTCGCTGTGGATGCAGTGCCAGGTTAATTCTTTGGAGTATTTTACTTACTACAGGGCTGAGGCGCTTCTGCAGTCGTGCCAAGCTCCGCGAGCCTTGGATGAACTGCATAAGCTGCCCTTTGGGGTGCTGAATTATCAGCTTCACCGCTTTGCCGATGCCGACCGTCTGCCGCCATTTGCGCAGATAGCAGCTCAGGAGGTCTCGCCGGATGTTTCCGCGTCCCTGCAGACGCAGCTTCTTCGGCTTATGCGGAGCAATTGGTACTGGTGGCAGTAGCAGTCTCATTAACTTAAGCAATGGCCAATAGATCCCCATTATAGCTCCCCCTAGGATGGCAATGGTTATTGACATTGTAAAGAATGGCAGGGTAAGATTCTGGTCAGTTGCAGAGGAAGACGATTATATGAATGATATTGAAATAACAGCGGCCAACGAGGCTTCTTTTTCTGATTGGGGGCTTAAGCCTCAGATTCTGAAGCGCTTGTCTGAGATGTCGATAGTTGAGCCTACCGAGGTGCAGAAGCGCTGCTGGAAGCCGATACTGGAGGGGCGCGATCTGCTGGTGCAGTCCCGCACGGGAACCGGCAAGACGCTGGCCTTTGCCCTGCCTCTGCTGCACAAAAGCCAGGGCGGCTATGGAAGCGCGGAAGTCTTGGTGGTTCTGCCCACGCGCGAGCTGGCTATGCAGGTGGCGCAATCCTGGGAAGCCCTTGGGGCAGAGGTCGCTTTGCTCTACGGGGGCAGCGGCTATGCCGAGCAGCTCGATAAGCTTAATAAGGGCGTCCGCATCGTTGTCGGCACACCTGGGCGCATCTGCGATCATATTGCCCGAGGGTCGCTGCGCCTCGACGAATGCCAAACTCTGGTACTCGATGAGGCTGACGAAATTCTCGATATGGGCTTTGCCGAAGAGGTTGACAGGGTTTTAGAGGCGCTGCCGGTGTCTAGGCAGACGCTGCTGTTTTCGGCTACGCTTCACGAGAATATGGAAGAGCTGGCGGCGAAAACGCTGCGTTCTCCCAAGAGAGTATCGGTGAGCACGGGCTTAGCTGCGGCTATAGATATTGCGCACTATGTGTACGAGGTGGAGCGCGATTATAAGCAGGATGCGCTTTGCAATATTATTCAGGTGGAGAATCCCAGCTCGGCGCTGATTTTTTGCCACACCAAGGCAGAAGCGGATGAGCTGAGCGAGAGACTGCGCGGTGATGGTATCCAGGCAGCCTGCCTGCACGGCGATATGAGCCAGGCTGAGCGCACGCGCACCCTTAATGCGTTTAGGCGCGGGCATCTGCGCTTTTTGGTGGCCACTGATGTGGCGGCGCGCGGTCTTGATATCCGCGGCATAACCCATGTAATTAATTTGTCGGTGCCGCGCGAAGCGGAAACCTACATCCATAGAGTGGGCCGCACTGGACGGGCCGGAAGCGCTGGCATAGCCATAACTTTGGTCTCTCCCCGCGATATGGCCAAATTTAAGGCCATCGCCAAGGCTTTAAAAATAGCGATTCAGATACGTCCGGTGCCGCAGCGCAGCGATGTGCGGCGGATGGTGCGCGAGGCTTTTCACAGCGGGATCTGCCGCCTGGCGGAATGCGGGGTAGACCCAGCGTTTCAGGTTTTGGCTCAGGAGCTGCTGGACTATATCGAGCCTGCGGAGATCGTGGCGATTCTGCTGAGCTGTTCTCCCCAGGCCAAAGCCTGCATAAATGCCGGCTTTGATATTCCCCTGCCGCGTCAGAAGAAAAAGAAGCTCAGCCCAGAAGAGCTTAAAGCGGAGCATAAGCGCCAGCGGATGCAGGATACGGCCTACAATTTGGCGCGCCTGGGGCGGGCGTTTCTGCAGATCAACGTGGGGCGTAGCGACGGCGATATCGATGAGGAAAAGCTGCTTCAGCTTCTGGTAGCAGTGACCGGCAAACGCCGCCAGTCCTTTGGGCGCATAAATATGCGCCGCCATACCGCCGATTTTGAGACACCGCTGGAGGAAGCGGAGAAGATTGCCAGGCTATTGACGGGCATACACTGGGAAGGAAAGACGCTTAAGGTACGCATCGTCAGTGACGGCGGTGGGCAGGACGCTGCGGCTGATACCAGTGGTGAGCCGAGCGGAGCGCGTAAGCACGCGGCCGCAAGAAGCGTCTGGTTTAAATCCCAGCGCGGTCAGTCTCAGCGCGGCGGGCATCGGTCCAAGAGCAGAAGCGCCGCTTTGGATAAGAGACGCCATAACGATCCTAAAAACCATAAGCGCAGGTAAGCGGATCTGGTGCGGAAGCTTGAGATGGCTCGAAACGCATAAGCCAACAGCTGCCGACGCTATCGCCAATGGTTATAAGTTAGCGATTGGCTAACGTGGTAGCATCATAACTCCCCCTAAAGGCAATGTCGTTTAGTTAAGCAATGGCCAATAGATCCTCATTATAAC
>JAFSXO010000297.1 GCA_017444045.1 bacterium
CAATTACGTAGCGGCCGCGGGACTGCAGCAGGGAGCCTATGTGCTTTCCGAGGCTTCAAAGCCCACGCCTCAGGTCATCTTGATCGGCACCGGCTCAGAGGTGCATATCTGCCTGGAGGCTCAGGCCAAGCTGGAAGCCGAAGGCATTGCGACCCGCGTCGTCAGCATGCCCTCCTGGGAGCTGTTTGATAAGCAGAGCCCCGACTACCGCGAAAGCGTCCTGCCCGAAGCCGTAAAAGCCCGCGTGTCGATAGAAGCCGCCAGCACCTTTGGCTGGATGCGCTGGGTAGGCGAAAAGGGCACTGCCATCGGCCTCGACCGCTTTGGCGCGTCCGCGCCTTATGAGACCCTGTACGAAAAATTCGGTCTCACCGCGGAAAACGTAATTGCTAAAGCTAAAGAACTTTTATAGCGAGGAACGAGCAATGTCCGGACTGTTAGTTAAATTGCACGAAGCCGGAGTCAGTCCCTGGCTTGACAATCTGAAGCGCGAGATGTTTGCCGACGGCTCTCTGGCCAAAGCTATCAGAGAGGATGGAGTGCGCGGCCAGACGTCCAACCCGTCCATATTCCAGGCCTCCATTACCAAGGGCCAGATTTATGGCGAAGCCATCGCCGAGATGGCCAAAAAGAGCATGGACGCCGAGGCCATAGTCTGGGAGATAATGGTCAGCGATGTGCGCACATCCTGCGATATCTTCATGGAGCTGTTCAGGGAATCGCACGGCGAGGACGGCTTTGTCAGCCTGGAGCTCGATCCCACCAAGGCCAAGGACACCGAGGCCAGCCTAAAGCAGGCCAAGGAGCTGGTGGCGCGCGTTGGCCGTCCCAACCTGATGATCAAGGTTCCCGCCACCGCCGAGGGTCTGCCCGTGGTGACCGAGCTGATCGCCGCCGGCATCAGCGTCAACGTAACCCTTCTCTTCTCGGTTGCCCAGTATGACGCGGTTATCGAGGCCTGGATGCAGGGCTTAGAGAAGCGCCAGAAGGCGGGACAGAGCCTGGAGGGGATTCATTCCGTGGCCAGCTTCTTTGTCAGCCGCGTCGATACCGAAGCCGACAAGCGCATGGACAGAAAGATAGGCGAGGACGCGTCTTTAGCAGAGCGCTATCAGCAGTACCGCGGCAAAATTGCGGTGGCCAATGCCCGCTTAGCTTATGAGCTGTTCCTGAAGCGCACCGCCGAACCGCGCTGGAAGGCTCTGGAAAAGGCCGGCGCTTCCGTACAGCGTCCGCTGTGGGCCAGCACCAGCACCAAGAACCCCAGCTACAAGGACACCATTTACGTAGATGAGCTTATCGGCCCCAACTGCGTGAACACTATGCCCGACAGCACCGTGGTGGCGTTCAGCGATCACGGCGTCATAGCGCCCACGCTGACAGAGGCTCACATCTCCGAAGCTCACCGCGTGCTGGACGCTTTTGCCGCCGACGGCTTCGACCTAAAGGACATCACCGAGAACACCCTGATGACCGAGGGCGTGGACAAGTTCGCGGTGGCTTACACCAACCTGGTTGAGGCGGTGGAGGCTGCCAAAGCCAAGCTGGCCTAGCTAGTTTTCAGCCCGCATAAACCATTACGGCCATGTCTGCAGCGCGCAGACATGGCCGTATTGCTTTTAAGAGCTGGCAGATGCGCCAGCGCGGAAGCCAATGCAAGCATCAGTCAGCGTGCGCGAAGCCAGCTAAACAGCATATCGCCTAAATGACGGCGGGTGGAATTAAACCCAGCGCAGCAGCGCGGTTTCGATGCTGGCCCCAGGGCCCATGGCCATAATAATGCCGTTATCCTGCGGATGCACAGTGCCCTCGTAAGCTAGCTGGTGCAGGGAGAACAGCACAGAGCAGGAGGATATGTTGCCGTAATTCTCCAGCACGCTCAGGGTATGGCGCACATCGTAATCGCTCAGGTCTAAATTGACCTTGATGCTGTCGATGACCTTTTTGCCGCCCGAATGGATCACCCACCAGGATATCTGGCGCTTCTTAAGCTGGTTCTTTTTCAGCAGGCGCTCGACAGGGAAATGCACATTGTTGCCCAGCACATAGGGAATGCTGCGGTCCAGATAAAAGGAAAGCTTGTTGTCTACTCGATCGAAGCGCATAGCTTCCATGGAATCGGTGATTATGTGGCTCTCAAAATCGGCAACCGCCGGATAGCCGCCCGCCGTGGCGGGAATAGGCTCAAATTCGCTGCCGCAGATGACGACAGCCGCCGCGGCATCGCCGAACAGGGAATTAACGACAGCTGTGCCCATCTCCTCATTGACTATATAGGCAGCCGAGCAGTTCTCAATGCACACCATAGCGCCGACCGAGCGCGGCGAGAAGCGCAGATACTGCACCAGCGGCTGCATAGCGTTAATGGCAGCGTTGCAGCCCATGCCCACCACATCTAAACGGTGGATATTGTCGCGCAGGCCAAACTGTTTGGTAAGCAGCGCCGACGCCCCCGGGCACAGATAGCCAGTAGAGGTTACGCAGATGAGGTAGTCCAGCTGCTCCGGGGCTATACCGGCTTCCTGCAGGGCTTTGCTCAGCGCCTCTCCGCCGTAGCTTAATATACCCTGACGGTGCTTGGCCAGCAGATCGTCCGGAGATTCCTCGGCGATGGTGTGATCCTCGGTAACCGGCAGCTGAAGATGGCGTTTCTTTATATGGCTCTGGGCAAAAAGCTTAATGATTTTCGGATTGCTGGGGTTGAAAAGGTCTGACAGTTCCTGCTGGGTAAAGCTGCGCTCGGGCACAGCGGTTCCGATGCTTATAATCCTGGGGTTATTCATGCAGACTCCTGACAGGCCATAATACAAGCACAATGTCGTTTAGTTAGTGTTTCGCAAACATATTCGCGCTGCACCAGCTTCTGCGCCGGCACTGCTTCGCTTCGCTCAGATGTGCCTTGCGCGGAGCTGGCTGCGCGCTATAATCATCAAACAACAGCCATGAATTGTACCTACATGGACTTAACTAAATGACGCTGAATACTAGCCATAACATTTGCGTTACCGGCCCCGCGGCAGAGCAGAGCTGCTAAACGCTCAAATAGGCAGCTGCCAGCCAATAGGCAGCTGCCACCAAAAACGTAACCTTCGCAGTTAGTTGTATAAAGCCTTCTGAATCGTGCAATATCATCAGCTAGTGCTTTGCATGTCCGCCGCGCCGGCGCTCATACAGAATAGCCTGCGAGAGGCCTTCTGTCAGAGAGCAGCTGCCATCTGCCCATACGGCATCAATGGCGCTTTTGGCCAGGGTATTGGCCAGGGGATCGTGGATACAGGCCGTTGCCGCATAGCGGCGAGCTTCCAGCAAAAGCTCCTCTTTGGGCAGACAGGCGCTCAGCAGGCCGTGCTTCAGCGCTTCCAGACCATTTAAGCGGCGCCCGAAAATGATCATCTCCTTGGCCAGCGCAGGCCCAGCGATTATGCTGGCCCGGGTGCAGCCTCCCGCTGCGGGTATCAGTCCGCGGCCTGTTTCCGGAAAGCCCAGCTGACAGTCGGGAGTGCCGAAGCGCAGATCGCAGGCCAGCGCCAGCTCCAGGCCACCGCCCAGCGCTGCCCCATGGATCGCCGCTATGGTGGGGTGCGGATAGGCGGCCAGCTGCTGAAAGACCTGGCGGGCCAGAAGATTCAGCCCGTCATGCAAAGTGCGCTCCGATAGCTCCTTAAGATCTGCTCCCGCGCAGAAATGCCGGCAGGAACCGCCGTGTACGATAAGGGCGCCCAGCTTCTGGCGCAGCCCCGCATCGTCCAGAAAAGCGCTTAGCTCGCTGAGCATGGGCTGATTATAGGCATTAGCCGACTGGGGACGGTTCAGAGCTAAAAGACCAGTTCTGTCCTCGATAGAAAAATCAAAATAATGCATGGGCTAATTTTAGCAAGCAATGCCAGGCCGCGTCAATTTAATAATGCCATTTTGTAATTATGCGCTGCACCAGCTTCCGCGCCGGCACTGCTTCGCTTCGCTCAGATATGCCTTGCGCGGAACTGGTTACGCGCTATGACCTGTAAGAAACAGCCATAAACTGTACCTACGCGGGCTTAACTGAAACTAAACGGCATTGACTGCGCGTCAGTTATCAAACGTTATAGCTTTAGGAAATATATGTTAATATTCATTTAACAGGGAAGGGGATAGCGCAATTATTGAAGTATAAAAAAAGTTCAGAGGATAGGAAAAAGTATAGCTATGACTGATCAATCTACAGGTCTGCCGGTTTTGCGCAATCGTTATGTGCTGGTCAGCAATTTGGGGCACGGAAGCTTTGCCACCGTGTATCTGGCCCGCGACACCGCCCAGCGCGGATTAATGGTAGCCGTAAAAGCTATTTCCACCGAAGGCTTCAGCGAGGACGAATACCGCGAGATGAACACGTCCTTCCTGCAGGAGGCAGCCTTCTTAATGCAGCTGCATCACCCTGGCCTTCCCGGCATAGTAGAGTTCTTCGCCGAAGGCTCCTGCTATTACATCGTTATGGAATGGGTGGCCGGCAAGACCATGAAGCAGGCAGTGCTGGAAGCATACGAGGTCTCCGAGGATCTCGTGCTGGACTGGGCTATTCAGCTGGCCGATATTATGGTATATCTGCACGGCATAAAGCCCTATCCGGTGCTGCTGGGCGATCTGAAGCCCTCCAACGTAATGATCACCTACGACAACAAGGTAAAAATTATCGATTTCGGCGTGGCCCGCTATCTGTCGCCGGTGCGCAATCCCCGCACCTTTACCATGGTCAGCCCAGGCTTCGCGCCTCCCGAAAAATACACCAAGTTTGACTGCGACCTGCGCGGCGATATCTACTCCTTCGGGGCCACTATCTATTGGGCGCTTACTCAGGCCGAGCTGGCGCGGATGGGCTTTATTATACCGCCCCTGCGCGAGCTGCGCCCCGACGCAAATTACCGCCTGGAAGCAACTCTGGCCAAATGCCTGCGCAACGAGGAATCCGCGCGGTACCGCAGCATCGAAGAGGTGCGCGAAGAGCTTATCGAGCTGCGCAAAGAAAAGGAAAGCCGCAAAAAGCAGGCCAGAGCCGTATCTGGAAGTATTCTAGGCGAGCTGTATAGGAACAAAAAGGACGAAGATTTTTAGGCTCTGACTATAATTATTAAGCCAAAAGCTAAATGACCGGCGCTGGGCATATCAGCGTCGGTCATTTTAGGCTCACAGCATTGTAAGCGCCCATTCAGATGCGCTATGCGGCGCGTTTACGGAGCCCGGAAGCCGAAGGCTTCACTCATTCAGAATAATGCTCAGCAGCTGGCTGATGTACTGCTTAACCGTACTCGCCCCTCCCGGGCAGGGATGGCTCTCGAAAAAATCGGCAATTTCATAAATATCGGCAGCCTGGCGATCGCGGCGGCGCAGAAGGCGGAGCAGGCGGCGGGCTTTATCGTCATTGCCGAGCATCCATTCAGCCTTAATCCACAGGCTTAATCCGTAGGGGGTTATGCCGGAGGCCTTTTCAAGAGATTCCAGGAGAAAGCGAACAAACTCCATCGCCCCCATGTCAAAGAAAAAAGCTGCGCTGCGTACTGTCCAGCGTATCTGCTCCTGGCGGCTGCTCTGACTTTCGAGAAGCTGGGCGATGGTTTTCTGCCCCTCATCATTATGGCCCAGAGCAAAGAGACATGCCGCCCGCTCGAACTGCATCTGCGCGGTGAAGCGGCCCTGGCTCTGCATGTCGATCTCCTCCATAAGCTCGGGGAGCTCGGCGCGGTAATCGGGAATGCGGCTCTTGGCAAAGGCCAGCGAGCTGAGCGCCTGGGGATCGCCAGGAAATATATCGCAGAATTTCTGCGCCCACACTATCGCCTGCTCGGGCTGGTGCAGCGCAATCTGGCAGACATTCTGGCGGATCCAGGCCTCACGGTTGCCGTTGTTCTCCTCAATGGCGCGGCTGTATTCGCGCAGAGCTTTGGCGTAAAGCCCCGCAAAAAAAAAGCTGTCGGCCTTGTCCAAGAACTCCTGCGACAGCAATTCCGAGCTGAGAGCGGCAGGGGCCGGCGCCTGGGGAACAGAGCCCTGATTATTATCAGAGCCCTCAAATTCCAGCCATTCAAAACGTCCCACTTGCCAGCCTCCTACAGCACAAAAAATCCTTAAAAACTATTTCTGAAGCTTGCGCATCTTAGTCACATTCCACAGGCCGATGTTGGTCTTAGTCATTTCCAGCCTGACCTTATCGCCGGGGGTGAAGGTGGGCACCAAGTGAATGTTAGCGGGTACAACAGCGTGTATCACGACCTTTTCAGCTTCGTTGATTACCGTAATATTGCGGTCCTTGATATCCACCAGGGTGCCTTCATACGTATATGCCCTAACGGCAGCCTGAGCCATAGAGGCCATCAAAGCTATAATCACAGCAATTAAAGCCAGCGAACGTCCTTTTAGCAATTTCTGCAGCATATTATCAGTCTCTTCCCGCGTATTCCGCAAGCGCCAGCAGGCCAGTAGGGCCGCAGCTGCTATTCCAAAACAGCCTGACGAAAAAAATTCGCGCGCTGATGCTCACATAAAGTCTGAACCAAAAATTCAGCCATCATTTATTCGGCAGCAGCCGAAGATTCCTGCTTTTATTGGCTATGCCCTAGACGGCAGCGTACACGCGCCATAAGCATGCTAAAGGGCGCAGCCAGTACCGTGCCCGGAACATCTGGGCTAAACGCGGCAGTACCAGCGCAGCGCGGCTCCTAAGCAAAAGGCTACTGGCTGATAAGCTTGCGCAGATCGCCGTACTGGCGGATCTTAAACCAGGTCAGCTCGCCGTCGCGCAGATAGCGCCAGGCCACGCCGATCATCTTGATAAAGTTGCAGGCCCAGGAGAAGTAAAACAGGGGCTTCCAATGGGCCTTCCAAAATTCCCGGTGGTCAAGTATGGAGCGGATCCAGCTCTTGGGGATAAAGGATTTAGAGGTGAGGCAGTACACCGCCAGATAGAAGCTGTCCTCGGGGCTGCGCGGCCAGTCCATAGAGACGCGGAACTGCTTCCAGGACTTATTGTTCTTGCCCTCGACCAGATTGGGATCAAGCGAGCCGTCGGCCAGCAGGCGCCGGGTCAGCGCGGTTCCGGGAAAATAATTCAGCGAATAAAAATAGACATCGTAAGGGCGCTCTATCTGCAGCAGGAACTCTGCCGTTTCCAGCTTCATGGCCTCGGTAGCTGCGGGGTTGTCGATAATCACATCGTAGACCGCAGACAGCTTAAGCTCCTTGTTGAGCTTGCTGAAGGCCAGAATCGCCCGGTTGCCCGGGGTACGGTTGTGCACCTTCAGGCTTTCCGTCTCCGAGCCGGATTCAATGCCCGCCTGGATGCGCTTGAGGCCCGCCTTTTTCAGAGGGCGCAGCCAGTTTTCCTTGAGCATAGGCGGTATGAGCATACACTCAAAGGGCAGGCCGATGCGGCTGGGATATTTGGCGCAGAACTCCTCAACCCAGGCGTGGGGAAAGGCAAAGGAGGTATCATCGTCTACCTTGACCCGGGCCAGGCGCGGGAAGGTGCGCTTGGCGTACTCCAGCTCTCCCAGCACGTGCTCCACCGAGCGGTAGCGGTAGAACTGGCGGCCCTTTTCGGCGTAGACCTGGCGCAGGATAGAGACATAGCAGTACGAGCAGTTGTACGGGCAGCCGCGGGAGAAATAAATGCGGTACTCAGCGGTGCGCTTCCAGGGCTCTTCACGGCTGACCCTGCCGCCTTCGATATAAAACTTATTCTCATCGTCGGTATCGGGATAGGGCAGCGTGTCCATATCGGCGATAAGCGGCCGCAGGGGATTGCGTATTATGCCCTGCGGGGTCTGCGCCCAAATATTGGGAATATCGGTGCTGGGCTGCCCCGCGTACAGGCGGTCGCACAGATCGATAAGCGAAGCCTCGCCTTCGCCCAGGCACAAATAATCAAAGCGCCCCTGGCACTCTTCGGGAACCGAGGTAGGGTGGATGCCGCCCCAAATGATGGGAATGCGGGGAAATTCCAGCTTGAGACGGTCGGTGAGCGCCTGGGCGATCTGGTACAGGCTGGACATAAAGCCTATGCCGATAAGATTGATACCGCGCTCGCGGATCACCTGCAGCGCCAGGCGCAGATCCTTTTCCGAGGGCATCTCCAGCTTGTTGTTTACCCAGTCGCGCAGAAATATCACGCTGGTTTTAAAGCCGGCGCGGCGCAGAGCCGCCGACAGATAGCGGATACCGGCGTTTTCCACGCTGTAAACGGCGATAAGCGCGACGTGAAAATCCTTCGGTTCCTGCACCCAGCCCTTTTCGGGCGCCCAGGCCGGAGTGCCGTCGGGATGCGTAGCATCGGGCGACAGATAGCTGGGTCGGTTCGGATCGCCGGCGACGATATCGGGAACGCTTACATTTAAGCTGTGACCCTGTCCGCTGGCTGTGGATGTCGGCTCAGATGTGCTCATAATGCATCATTTCCTAGGTTAAGCTAAGTCAGGCTAAGCGCGGAGCGCAGCTCGTCGGCGCTGGGCAGCTTATCGGGATAAGGCAGGGGACGCTGCAGCTGCCAGGCTTCCCAGAGCGCGGTTGGATTGGTAAAGGCCAGGTTAATCTCCTGCCAGCAGGGACGGAAGCAGCAGCGGCAGGCGCGGGAGGTCAGCGAGGTGACCACGGCGGCCTGGCTCTGGCGGTACCACTCCGGGAAGCCCGGATCGGCGGCAGAGATAGGCTGCCCGCTCTGCGCATCAGAATGGCCAGCTGGCCCCAGGCCTTTATAATAATGGCACATGGAGTAATTTCCTTCGGGGCTTACCGAAAAGGAAAGCGCACCGGCCCGGCAGCGGAAGCCAGGCAAAGGCTGGCCCTTCAGATAGCTGAGGCTATAGCGCAGGTACGGGGTGGAGTTGAACAGACGGCTGCGGCCGCGCCGCTTTATGCTTATCAGCTCCCCAAATATGCGGTCAAGCTCGGGATACTCCTCTGGCACGAAGTGCATATTCTCGAAATTGTCCCGGCAGCCCAAGTCCCTGTCCTGATAGTGGTGCAGCTCGATGGGCACCAGCGAAAGGTAAAAGCCGTAGGCATCGGCCACCTGCAGAAGCTTGGGAATCTGGCGGAAGTTGAGCTTGGACACTACGCAGTTTAGCACCCCTAAGCCGCGGCGCGGCTGCAGCGCCCCCGCCCAGAAGCGCACGGCCTCGATAATATCGTGCCAGGCTCCCTGACGCGAGCAGATATCGTCCTGCACCGCGGCGTCCAGAGTATCGAGCGAGATGGATATGTGGCGCACTCCGGTGGCCAGAACCCTCTGGATCAGCTCATCGTTTTTGACTAGGCCGTTGGTAAGGATGCGCACCTCCAGCCCATTGCTGAGAAAAGCCTCGGCTATGTCCGGCAGATCCTGGCGCAGAAATGGCTCTCCGCCGCCCAGCGAGATCGCCGTGGTGCCCAGCTTTCCCAGGTTGGCGGCCAGCTGCTGAATCTGGGGCAGAGTCAGCTCACTAGTCTGATTGCCGAGCTTCCAGAGACCGCACATGCGGCACTGTAGATTGCAGCGGTGAGTGACGCCATAATGCACATAGATGGGCAGACGGCGGGTAAGCATGGCGCGCAGGCATGACAGATATCGCATCAGAGTTTAAAAATCTCCCATCCGGCCTTGAGCTTGCGGCCAAAATCCTTCCAGCTGTGCAGCTCCATGAGCTTTCTCCACATCTGCTTGGGGCGGATATAAAATCTCTTGAACGCCATTTCGCTGAACTGGGCCAGCTCCTGCGCCGTAAAGAACTCAGTCCACACCTGGGGATGGAAATCCCGGCTGGGGTTGCGCAGGAAGTTATCCCAGTTATTCGGGTCGAGAATGCCGCGGCGCACTCCCTCGTCGTAAACCGCGGTGTTGGGGTAGGGCGTAAGCACCCCAAAGAGCGCGTAGTCGGGATCCAGCTCCAGGGCAAAATCGATGGTGCGCATAATGTCGGCGCGGGTCTTCTCGTGCGGACAGCCCACCATAAAATAGCACACCGTGGTCATTTTGGCCTTTTTGAGCAGGCGCAGCCCGTCGCGCACCTGCTTGGTGGTCAGAGCCTTGTTGATCGCGGCCATGCCCTCATCGGTGCCGGTCTCGACGCCCACGTGCACGCGGTTGCAGCCGGCCTTGCGGCAGGCCTCTACCATTTCGGCGGTAATCAGATTGACGCGGGCCCGGAAATTCCAGTTAATTTTAATCTTGCGATCGATAATGCCCTGGCATATATCCAGAGTGCGCTGCTGGCGCACATTGAAGGTATCGTCGATAATGTATATATCGTTAATGCCGAGATTGGCGATGGACTCGATCTCATCGACGACCGGACCGGCGCTGCGCCATCTCCAGGTGTTGTGCCCGGGAGTGTTGCAGAAGGTGCACTTATACGGACAGCCGCGGCTGGTCATCAGGGTTGTGGAAGTAGCCTCTCCGCCCAGCACATAAGAATACTTGCGTATGTCTAAAATCTCGCGGCGGGGCGGGGGCAGTATATCCAGGTCGGCTATCGGCGGACGCACTCCCCCAAACTGCAAGGTGCCATCGGTAGCGCGGGAATACACACCTGGCAGGGCGCTCAGATCGCTGTGCTTTTCCAAAGCGTCCATGGTCTCGCACAGAGCGATCTCACCCTCGCGTGGTATGCAGATGTCAACCTCCGGATAGCCCATGCACTGCACCGGAAAATCGCTGGCGTGAGGCCCGCCCCAAATGGTAACGATATCCGGAGAGATTTCCTTGGCCAGACGGGTAACCTGCAGCATGTCCAGCAGATCGTGAGTGTGGCCGGTTATCCCCACCGCCTGGGGTGCCTCGCTCTCGATAATGCCGCGCAGCTGCTCAATGTGCCAGCGCTCGGCCAGGCAGTCGATGATGCGCACCTCGTGATCGGAATGGGCGTGCAGATACGCTTCCAGATACATCAGCCCCAGCGGGGGGATGGTATTGGTTTCCGAATTGACTTTTTCTGGCACTTCAGACGAGATGCTGAAATCGCGTGGCGGATTGATGAGCAGCAGCTTCATTATTTTTTACCCATCGCCAGCACCCAGGAAAGAATGGTGCGGGGATCCAGGGAAAGCAGCAGGTTGTATTCCGTAAAGCAGGTGGCCAGACAGGACTGGCAGGGGGGCGGGGTGATCCGCCTATAGGCTTCGGCAAAACCCAGCTCCAAAAAATTAGGAGCCGGCACATCGCCGATCAGCAGCGAACAGGGATACAGATCGCCGTTGGGGTCTACGTTGACCATAAACTTTCCGCCCCAGCAGTGCTTCCAGCCCTTTCCCGCCTGGGGCAGCGTGTTTTTGTTGTAATCCGGCCAATTGATGAGGTTTTCCAGGCAGAGCACGGAATTGCCTACAGGGCGGCCTTTTTTCTTCTCGTCCAGCAGATAGCGCAGCGCCTTGCGGTATTCCTCCGGCTCGGGGCGCAGAGGATCGTTGATGCCGAAGTGCTCGCTGTGGTGCAGCACCTGAAATGTGGGAATGAAATTGCGCTCCTCCGCCTGGGTGAGCATCCAGTCCAGGCTGGCCGTGTCTATATTGTTCTTGGTCATGACCGTGATCGTCCACAGCGCCTTATCTGGCCTGCGGCAGTCCATGGCCGCCATGACCTTTTTCCAGGAGCCCGGCTCGCGGTTGGCGTCGTGCGCTTCTTCAGGCCCGTCTATAGACAGGATCATGTGGTCCAAATAATCGAGAATCTCACGCTTTTCGGGGAGAAGGTACCCGTTCGAATCTAAGGTTACGTACAGTCCCTTCTCATGGGCATGGCGCACAATATCGACAATATCGTGGCGCAGCAGCGGCTCGCCGCCCCAAATGCCCAGGCGCAGCGTACCCAGGGCGCTGATCTCGTCGATGAGGCGGAATATTTCCTCGGTCGTCATATCGCGCTGCTGGCGCTTGGGTATCTTGCAGTACTTGCAGTGAGACTGGCAGGAATTATTGGTGGCCAGGGTAACGAACAGCGGTCCCTTGATAGAGGCAAAATGGCCCTTTATCACACCCAGCCCGGCTTTGGCCATAGTCATAAATTTCATGTCAGCCCAGGCTCCTTCGTCTCGCTGGCGATTTCCTGGCAGCATTCGGCCACACTGTCGGCGATGTACTGCAGCTGTTCCTCGGTAAGCTCGGGATATATCGGCAGATGCAGCTGCTCCTCTCCCAGGCGGTCGGCAACAGGCGTGGGGGTAAGGCAGGACACCTTAGACTCGAACAGATCCATAGTGTGGATTGGGGCGCAGATATCCCGGCGAGGTATCGATGCCCTTGGCAAAAAGCTTTTTAGACAGCAGATGGCGCTCGGGATAAGTTATGACAAAGCTCATAAAGATGTGCTTGCCCTCCTCGGGCAGCTGCGGCAGGCCCAAACCAGGTACCTGCTTCTCCTTGAGCATATCTATCAGCATGCAGCCGTTGCGGTTGCGCCCGGCATTATGCTCGTCTACCTTATGGAGCATGCGCCTTCCCAGGGCGGCCTGGCAGGGAGCGGGAACGCCCATAACCGCGGGGGGCGCCGTAGAGAACGTCTCTTCAAAGGCAGGATGCAGCATATCGCGATTGGCAGCCTTCCAGCCCAAGGCCAGAGCCGGATATACACCCAAGCCAAAGCCATATTTGGTGGTAGCCGTGCGCACCATGCCGGCCTTTACAGCGATAGCGTACATCGCGCTGTTCGAGGCTATCTGAGCCTGGGAACGCTGATGGGTGAGCTTGTCGGCCAGAGAAGGACCGCGCACGCCGATCATGCCGCCGCTCAGGGTAGTATAATTCTTTGTCAGGGCAAAGGAATAAAACGAAGCCAGCCCCGTAGAGCCAGCCATCCGGCCGTTGCCGCAGTCAGCGCCAAAGCCCTGGGCGCAGTCCTCCAGAATGGGCACCTTGTGCCTGTTGGCGGCCTCCTCGAGCAGCTTAATCGGAGCGGGGCACCCGTACATGTGGGTGACCACCAGCGCACCTACGCCGCCCCAAAAATCGTCATCCAGAGAGGCGACCTGAGAGCCCATAGTCCAGGTGCCCTCATCGATATCGAGCAGGCGGGGATAGTGCCCGGCGGCGATGACCATGGCCGGCATAGAGGGATGGGTCCAAGCCGGCATGAGGATCCGCGACTTTGGAGGCAGATTGAGGGCCTGCAGCACCTCGAAAAAGCCCGCCCGCGCCGAGCTTACAAAAAAAGCCTTAACCAGCCCCTGGCGCTGAGCAAACTCTTCTTCAAACTTCTGGATCTCATCCTCGCGGGCAGAGCTCATCTGCCCCATAAACCATTTTATGTCTCCGGCGCTCAGAGAAAGCGAAAAACGGCAGATCGGGAATTTGGGAGGTAATATCGACATATATTAATCCTTTGCTAGGCGATGTAGGCTAAACTAAAATGACCAAAATGCCGCGCCAGGAGGCTACTGAGGCGAAACGCTGAGCGCCTGTATAACGCTGGCCACCTCGGGTGAGCTGTCTTGGAGGCTCTGCAGCAGGCTGCGGGCATGGCTGCAGGCATTTTCGATGGAATGGTCCATGTTGTTGTACCAGAACTTGCCCGTGCGCCCCAAAAGACGCACATTATTCCAAGTGCTTAAGCCTCTGTCGTTGCGCTCCAGCTCCTGACGGTAGTTCAGGTGATAAATAGGGTACGCGTTGGGCACGCGCTCGCAGCGAATGCCGGTTATCTGCTGGGCAGAGGAAACTATTTTCACCCTAACCATTTCCTCGGTTATGCGCTTAACCA
>JAFSXO010000298.1 GCA_017444045.1 bacterium
CCGCGATCAGCTGCTCGATGTGGCTATGCACCTTTTTTCTCGATATGGCCTAGAGGGGACTACGACCAAGGATATAGCTAAAGCGGCGGGCGTATCGCCAGGCCTGTTGTATCATTATTATGAGTCTAAAGAGGATCTTTTGGTTGACGTTATAAAACGCTTCCAAAATCGTCCAGATATGTCTAAGCTCATCACAGATAATGATTATGGCCCTCTAAAAGAAGCCTTTTTGCGCATACTGACCGCGCTGAGGGCGTATTTTGAAACGCATATCGACGAAATCTGGCTGATTATACGGGCGGCTGCGCGTTTCCCTTCTATCTCAGAAACGCTGCGCAGTTTTAAGTCGGAGAATAACTATGCTTTCGCCGAGTTCTTTATTAGGCGCATGGAGGCTGGCGAAATAAAGCACTTGGATTCTCCCGAGCGCTTGGCGGGTCTGCTGTGCCATATCATTGTCTCTGAGCTGCTGATGCAGGCACCTCAGAGTGCCAATCTGGAAGATGTGGTGGAAGTTTTGCTTAATGGCCTGGTGCCAAATTAGTTTTCTATCTTTGCATTTTCATTGGCTTTAGTGATAAACTTAACTATGTGCGTCTGGCGACTGACATCTATCGTTGCGCGAATTAGAGCGTAGCAATGCAGGAGTATTATTTTTGTTTTGTGGAGGAAGCTATGAATAAGATCGCGCGCAACACGGAAATAATGCACAAATTCGAGACGATGATCAACACCAATGATAAAGCTCTGGCCAAGGAGCTGGTCTCAGACAAAGCCTCGTTCTTTACGCCGGCAAGTCCGGTGCCATTGTATGGCGGTGAGGGCTATCTGTCTGTGGTAGACTGGATGCGTGAAGGGTTTTCTGATGTGCGCTGGCATTTGGATGAAATGGTGCCTGCCGAGGATAAGGTAGCCGTGCGCTGGACGCTGACAGGAACCCACGATGGTGAGTTCCTTGGCATTAAGCCAACTGGGAATAAGATCTCTGTCTGTGTAATGAATTTCTATTATTTTGACGAAAATGGGCAGATAATTAACGATGTCGCAGCTGAAGGAATGATTGGTATCTTGCGCGGCATAGGCGCAGTAAAGTAGCCAGCGGGCCAGCGAAAACGTGCCAGCGGGAAAGCTGGTGCTTGGCTTAGGTGTTCGCTTTTGCTGATCGCCGACTTATGATCGTTGCTTCTGCTGTCGTTGCACAGGCTGCCTTTGCTTCACGCTAACGTTGCTCTCACTAAAGGGTACAGTGTTCTTTAGTCGAAATTAATAAGTTACTCTTTGCATAAGAGCAATGCTGTTAAAATATGAGGTGATTGGCTTTGGCAAGTCTCGATCTTCGCCAGATGGGCGTAGTCGGCGCCGGTGGTGCCGGTTTTCCTACGGCGGTTAAAGCGCGTTCTCAGGTAGAATACGTATTGGCCAACGGAGCCGAATGTGAGCCTTTGGTGCATAAAGATGTTCACGTGATGGAGCGCTTCGCTCCCCAGGTAGTGGGAGGCATGCGCATAATGATGGCCTGCACCGGGGCTACAAAGGGTCGGATTTGCGTTAAGGGCAAGCATGCCGAAGCCATAAAAGCGCTGAGTGAGCACCTGCCGGGAACGGGTATAGATATCAACATTCTGGGCGATTTTTATCCGGCCGGGGATGAGTACGAGATCGTTTACTCGGCCACAGGGCGTCTGATCCCGCCTGCGGGACTGCCAGCTCAGGTTGGCTGTGTGGTCAACAATACCGAGACGCTTTTCAATGTATTTCAGGCTGCGCAGGGAATGCCGGTCACCCATAAATTCGTTTCCGTGGTGGGCCTGGTGGAGCGTCCCTCCTGCTTCCATGTGCCGATCGGCACGATGCTCTCCGATGTTCTGCGCTGGGCCGGCGGGAAAACCCAGCCCGATGCCGCAGTTGTGCTTAACGGTCTGATGATGGGACGGCTGATAGACAATTTGGATATTCCCGTGACCAAGACGACCGGAGCCATGATCGTTCTGCCCGGAAATCACCCTCTGATTCAGCGTCTCAGGCGAGCAGACAAGGAGCGCATCCGCGTGGACCGTTCGGCCTGCGATCAGTGCAGCCACTGTACCGAGCTTTGCCCGCGCCATTTGTTGGGCTATCAGGTATCGCCGCACAAGGTCATGCGCGGTCTGGGCTTCAGCAAATCCGGCAGCGAGCTGCTGAACAATTATGCGGCGCTGTGCGTGCAGTGCGGTCTGTGCACCATGTACTCCTGCCCCGAGGGGCTGTTCCCCCGCGAAGCCTGTATGAAGGCTAAGGCCGATATGCGGGCCGCCGGACAGAAATTCGTGCAGCAGACCCCGCCCGAGGTGCATCCCATGAAGGAGGGCCGCCGGGTGCCCACTTTAGCTCTGCGCAAGCGCATGGGGGTGCTGCCTTACGATACCGAGACCGAGTTCCGGGAGATTCCCGAACAGCCGCGCAGGGTGCGCATTATGTTCTCCCAGCATATTGGTAAGCCGGCTCAGCCCATCGTGGGCGTGGGCACTGGCGTCAGCGTGGGCCAGGTGGTGGCGACAGTTCCCGAGGATCAGCTGGGCGTCAGCATTCACGCGAGCATCAATGGTGTGGTCAGCGAAATAACCGATACATATCTGGAAATTGAATTGAGGTAATGCCGTTAGCTTAGTTTTAGTCGCATAATTGCTGATAAGCTAACATGTTCAGGACCAGCGGGTAGTTTTAATGACATTGATATTTGAGGAATGAAGCGATGTACGAAGGCAATTGCGTAGGTTTGGTAGAGTTGAACAGCATTGCAGCCGGATATGAGGTTACCGATGCCATGCTCAAGGCCGCGGAGGTCAGCTTGGTGCTGTCCCGCACGGTCTGTTCGGGCAAATATATAGTTTTGGTGCGCGGCAATGTGGCGGCAGTAACCTCATCGGTGGCCGCCGGAGAGGAATGGGGGAGAGGGTCGGTTATCGACTCCTTTGTAATTCCCAACCTGCACGATCAGGTCTTTCCCGCCTTTACGGGCACCGGCCCTCACCAGCGCATAGATGCGCTGGGCATCTTGGAGGCCTTTACGGTCGCGGCGCTTATCGAAGGCGCCGATGCCGCGGTTAAGGCGGCTGCCGTAGATTTGCTGGAGATCCGCCTGGCCGTAGCTTTGGGCGGCAAGGCCTTTGTGACTATGACCGGTACGGTCGCCGCGGTGCAGAGCGCTATAAATGCTGGTGCCCGCGTAATTGCCGATAAGGGCCTGCTCGTTAATCAGGTCGTCATTCCCAATCCCCGTCCCGAGCTTACCGAAGAATACATCTGATAGGTGGCCTGTGCGATGCCGTCTCGCTTGCGCCGTTTTTGCCTGTGGACGCTGGTGTTTGCGGCCGTCTTGCTGGTGGTGTCTGAGGTCTATCTGCGCATGCGGGGCTACAGTCCCAAGCCGTTTCTGCATGGCCAGCCGCTTAGCGACAGCGAATGCCGCTCTCCGCAGTACATAGTTGGCGAGCGCAGACTGCACCCGCTCCTGGGCTGGACCAGTCCGGAGGGGCAGATAATGCCTACCGAGGGATGCCGTGAGGCTGCCACGGTGCTGGCTGATGGCCGCAGGCGCAGCTATAGCGCGGATCGCCCTCGCACCAAGCGCGGCGTGGCACTGCTGGGCTGCTCATTTACCTACGGAACCGGGGTTGCCGACAGCGATACCTTTGCCTGGCGCTTGAATGAGCGCTATCCCGAGCTGACCTTTGATAACTTTGGGGTTGAGGGATATTCAGCTGATCAGTGTCTGCTGCTAATGCAACGGCTGCTGGAAGAGCCGCAGGCTATATCTGCCGAGGTGGCCGATACGCCTTACGAGCTGTTTATTTACTCGGGAATTTACGACCATCTCTTCCGTAACCGCGCTTATAACACTTTCTTTCTGTCCGATGGTCGGATGTTCGTCTATCCTCCGGCTGGCAGCGGGCATGTCTTTTCTCCGCGTCTGTATGAGAGCTATTGGTATGGCGAGGACAGGCTGGCCAGCCTTTATTTTTGGCACCGCCTGCAGATTAGCTCGTACATGAAGTACAATGAACTCCTGCGCGATAAAGTAATTATGAAACGGCAGGATTCCTCGTGGGAGCTTATGGCTGAGATTGTCGCGGCCATGAATCAGCTTGCTGCTGAGCGCGGGGCGCGTTTTGCCTGTGTCGGCATGGATGTGCCGTTTTGCGCCAGCATGAAGAATCGTCTGGCTGATAAAGACATATCCTTTATCGATGCCACTCTGATGGGCCGGGATCATCCCGAGTGCTTTAATAAGGTGCGCAATCGTTTTGCCCATCCCAATGCCGCGGGGCACAGCTACTTTGCGGAGCGGATAGCCGACTGGATTGATCGGGTGCGTTATTTTTCTGGCAGCCCTAGCCAGAGCACCGTACTGCTGAAGCCCTGATTTGTGTGCTGTTAAGGGGCCTGTCCGAACGCAGTAAAGTGCTGTATTTTGTTATGTTATATTGTTTTTTATTAGAATAAGGAAGTGTGTTGCGTTATGGACGCTTCGGCTAAAACGATAGTGAACGCTTTTAAGAAGTATGGTATCGACTGCGGTGTTGATGAAGAACCACTTATAACGCGTGTGTGCAATGGTTTTTTGTGTAGTTTGCACGGCAAAGAATTTCAGGTCTGTGTCTTTTTTATTATCAGCAAGCAAGATGGCTCGGTCTGCTCTGAACTTAGGTTCTCGTATGGCGATGGCAATGATGTTGTGTGCCGAGATGTAGAAAAAGGCTTGCAGGTATGCAATAGACTGAACAACTATACTAATTTGTTCTACACCTTTGCCCTTATGCAGAACAGCAATGTTCTGTTCGCGAAGTGCCCATTCCCGTCGTTTATTAACAAAGGAAAGTTTGCGCTGTTTTTGTACAGCGTGGCGGCTAGTCATATGGAAGAGTTAATCCTTCCTGAACTGGGAAAGTGCATTTAAGTTAATGAGGCTATTGGCCATTGCTTAACTAAACGATATTGGGGAAGGTACTGATATATTGGTTAATAGGCTGTGGATTCTTTTTATAGTATTGGCTGTGAGTATTACGGGAGTTGCGAGTGCTCAGGCAGAAACGGAACTTAAATTGGCTAAATTGAACGCTGATGCCTGGCGTTATAATGAGGCCGATGACATCTATTACCAGTTGGGAGTACCTTACTGCGCTAAACCGGCAGACAGAGAGCTTGCTACGCTGGCGGTATTTGTCCCCGGCGCTTATCTAGAGGCTAGTCCCAATGGCGACGGTACTTATACTGGCAAGATAAACGAATCAGCCCGTATCGGTCCTTATACGGCCCGCACAGCGCCTGTGGTCATGCCAGTAATAACTCCAGGTTATATGGCGCAGTCTCCTCTGGCTGATTATTCGGCGGAGGTGAACGACTATGTGAAGCAGGGATTCGTTTACGTTCACGCGGGGTGTCGGGGGCGTGAGAGCGGAGCGCCTGCTGGGGTAACAGATTTAAAAGCTGCGGTGCGGTTTGTGCGTTACAGCGCTGAGAATATGGCAGGTGATCCTGAGAGTATTTTTACTTTTGGAATGAGCGGAGGCGGAGCGCAGTCTGCTCTGTTGGGCGCAGCTGGAGACAGTGCGCTATACCAACCCTATTTGCAGGAGATAGGGGCGGTTCCCCATGTCAGTGATGCGGTTTTGGGCTCTATGTGCTGGTGTCCCATTACCAATTTGGATTCTGCCGATAGTGCTTATGAATGGATGATGGGAGCTACCCGCAAGTTCACGTCTGCGGAAGATAAAGTCCTCTCTGAACGTTTAGCCCGAGCGTTTGCCGATTATATCAATCATGCTCAATTCAAAGATGACGATAGTTTTGTCATGTATTTGGAAGAATCACCCGATGGCCTGTATCAGGCCGGCACTTATTATGAGTATATTAAAGCTGAGATTGAAAAATCACTCAACGATTTTTTAACTAATACTTCATTCCCTTATACGGTTCCAGATAATGCATTGATGCGGAAGCCTGAAGCTGGGGAATTGCCTGCCTCATTGGGTATGGCTCCGGCTAAAGGAGAAAAGTCTTTTGAA
>JAFSXO010000299.1 GCA_017444045.1 bacterium
ATCTTCATCCTCATCCTCGTCCTCGTCGTCATCGCCGTCGCTGTCATATTTGCTGCCGCCAAATATGTGAGCGCCTTCAGCTTTGCTGCCGTTCGCGCCTTCGCTGTCGCTGTCTTCATCTTCCAGCAAATCGCGGGCCGCAGGGCCAAACTCTTCGGTCAGCTCAGCAGCTTCGACAACTTCCTTTTCTATTAGCATTTCGCAGAGCCTATGCAGCTGATCGATGTTGGTGGTGAGGATATCTTTGGCCATATCATAGCATTCGGTGACCGTCTTATGTATCTCTTCGTCGATGATCTGCGCGGTTTTTTCAGAGCAGTTCTTATTCTCGACGATATCGCGTCCTAAGAATACCTGGCTCTGCTTGCGCCCGTAATGCAGTGGGCCGATGCGATCGTTCATGCCATAGCGGCATACCAAATCACGCGCCAGCTCTGTAGCGCGCTCGATGTCGTTGGAAGCGCCGGTGGTGACGTCCTTGAATATGATCTCCTCGGCCACGCGTCCGCCCATAAAGACGGTAATGCTGGCTAGAAGCTGATTGCGCGTCATGTTGTAGCGATCGCTGTCGGGGGCTATAGAGGTTACGCCGAGTGCCTGGCCGCGGGGCAGAATGGTGATCTTGCGCACCGGATCGGCATGCGGCAGGGCGCGGGCCACCAGTGCGTGGCCAGCCTCGTGGTAAGCCGTGATCTCGCGGTCCTTGAGGGCGATAATGCGGCTTTTGCGCTCCGGGCCCATCATGATGCGGTCAATGGCCTCGGTGCAGTCGGCCATAGTAACGGCTTCGCGATTATTGCGGGCTGCCAGCAGCGCCGCTTCGTTGAGGAGATTCTCAAGGTCAGCTCCGGAGAAGCCTGAGGTGCGCTGAGCCAGCTCTTTAAGATCAATGTCGCTGTCCAGCGGCTTGCCGCGGCTGTGCACCTTGAGTATGGCCAGACGCCCGGATATATCAGGCCTGTCTACGGTTACCTGGCGGTCAAAGCGGCCGGGGCGCAGCAAAGCGGGGTCGAGCACATCGGGACGGTTGGTGGCGGCGAGCACTACCACGGTTGCGGCTGTAGGGCTGGCATCGAAGCCGTCCATTTCCACGAGCAGCTGGTTTAGGGTCTGCTCTCTCTCGTCATGGCCGCCGCCCAGACCGGCGCCGCGCTGACGTCCAACGGCATCGATCTCGTCCATAAACACGATGCACGGGGCATTCTTTTTGGCCTGCTCGAACAGGTCGCGCACACGGGAGGCGCCGACACCGACGAACATTTCTACGAAATCAGAGCCGCTGATATAGAAGAACGGCACATCGGCCTCTCCGGCTACGGCGCGGCCCAGCAGGGTTTTGCCGGTACCTGGGGAGCCTAGCAGCAGGACGCCCTTGGGTATTCTGGCGCCTAAGGCTTTGTATTTGTTGGGGAATTTTAGATAGTCGACGACCTCCGCCAACTCTTCCTTGGCTTCTTCTACGCCGGCTACGTCCTCAAAGGTTACCTTGGCGTGGCTGTCCGATACGGCCTTGTGGCGCGAGCGACCGAAGGAAAAGGCCTGGCTGTTGGAGGTCTGCCGCAGAATGGTGAACATTATGACGAGCAGGAGCAGAGTGGGGATGACCTGCACTAAAATGAACCACCAGTCGGTGCCGTCGTTATCGAGAACTTCTGTGGATACTCCGCTGTCCAGCAGGAAGGCTTCGGGAGATGGAGTGACGCTGTTGCGGAAGACCGTTTTGAAAAGCTCGGCCTTCTGTCCGTCTGCAGGCTTGCTGCTGGTGGGAGAGCTCTGTGCAGCAGGTGTCTGCTGTCCGGGGGCAGGTGTCTGCTGTCCCGCAGTTTGCTGATCGGGAGTCTGCTGATTGGGCAGCTGATTCCCCGAGGCCTGAGAGTCCGAGGTCTGAGAGTCCGAGGTCTGAGGCGCAGGAGTCTGGCCGTCTGTGGCTGCCGCGGGTGCCGGAGTGCTTGCGGTTACGGGGACGTATGACTTGGGGTCAAGGACGAATATGCCCTTTTCGCCTTCCTGGGGAATGAGCTTAACCCCGGGCTTTAGCTGGCCGCTGATATTGGAGCCTTTAATGGTGACAGAGGCAATCTGGCCAGCTTTGACGGCGTTTACAAACTCGCTGTATTTTATCTCTTTGTGAACCTGTTCCGGGTTGAGCCAGTTCATTATAGTCAGCAGCATGATGGCTATGAACAGGAAAATAAACAATTGACGGAATTTTGGCGACATTAGCTGTTCTTCTCTTTATGTGATAATGATAAGCGGATGCATAAACACAGTTTGTGGCTAGCTAAACGATTGGTGCAACGCAAAAATGCTAAGCGTTTTTGACAAAGTTAAGCTCCCTAATATCGGGCAGATTGCGATAGCGCTGATTGTAGTCCAACCCGTAGCCGACCACAAAGCGATCGTCAAGCTTCATGCCTATGTAGTCGATGATAACGGGGGTAGTGCGCTTTTGGGGACGGTCAAACATGGTGCATATTTTTATTGAGCGCGGATGGCGCAGATACAGAGTCTGAAGTACATAGTGCAGGGTGTTGCCTCCGTTTACTATATCCTCCACGATCAGTACATCTTTTCCTTCGATTGGTATGTCTAAGTCTTTTATCAGTTTAACGTGGCTGTCGGCTGATCTTGTGACCGCCAGAGAATCGAACGATACGTCCAGGGGCAGATTGCGGGCTAAATCTACCAGGAATGGCACCGCGCCGCGCAGCACCATGAGCAGATGCAGAGGACGCCCTGCGTAGTCTCTGGCTATTTGGGCCGCCAGCTCAGCCACGCGCTCCTGAATAGCCTGCTCGGTTACTATGGTCTGTCCCAAAACCGGGATAAGATTCTCTTGCACTGCTCTCTAGCCTTTCTTTGATACGAAAAACTACTATATTCGCTATTGGCAGGCGTTATCCCGCTTTATTGCATGGATTGTAAGCTGCCAGACCTCCTGCTGCTGAGGCTTGGCTAAATAGCGCTGATCGGCGCGGTAGCCGACTACCCAAACAATATCGTCGCCATGCACGATAAGCGGCAGCCGCTGGCGCTGCTCCTGGCTAAGCTTGAGTTCATTGAGATACTTTTTTAATTTGGTGCGCCCGGTGCCTCCGGCCGGATAAAAAGCGTCGCCGGGCTGGCGTAAGCGCAGGCGCAGCGGCTCGCTCAGTGCGGCGGGGTTTAGATAAATGCGCTCGGCGCTGGGACGCTGGCTCATCGGAGCTAAGGCCAGCTCTGCGGCGATCTGGTAGTCAGGAAATTCGTAGCGACCGGGAAGCAGCGGCAGGGTCTGAGCCTGTGTCTGCGGCTGCTTCTGCAGCTGGCGGGTGCGGCTCGGTCCCAGGATCAGGCAGCCGCCGACGATATCGGCAGCGGTCTGGTCAGGCAAATCCAGGTGGGCATTGCTCTGGCCCTTTTGGGCCAGGCCGTCTAAAGCCGCCAGATGCTTAGAATTGATCTGGCTGCTCTGTCCTAGCCAGCGGCGGTAGGCGCGGTGGCGCAGGGCGGGCGGAAAGCGGCGCAGTGTCTGCAGCGGTACCGTTATCGTGCCGTCCTGGCGTTGAGCGGCGCACAGAAGCCGGCGGGTGTGGCGCTGCAGAATGGCTTCATCGGCGCGGGCCTGGGCGCTGAACGCGCTGAGGCTTTCGACTATGCGCGGGTTCCAGCTTTCCAGCAGGGGAAGAAGCTGCAGGCGTACCCTGGTGCGCGGCGCGCTGGGGACGTGGTTGGTGGCGTCTTCGCACCAGGGCTGCTGGCGCTGGCGCAGGTAATCGCGCAGCTCGTGGCCTTTGAATATGAGCAGCGGCCGGACGATAAAGCCGTCACCAAAGGGACGGCGCGGGCGGATGCCGCCCAGGCCGCGCAGGCCGGTTCCGTTTATGAGGCGCATGAGCAGGGTTTCCGCCTGGTCGCTGGCGCTGTGCGCGGTAACTAGGTATTTGGCACCAAACTGTTTGAGAGCGCGTCTGAACAGAGAATAGCGCAGCTGGCGGCCGGCTTCTTCTGTGGAGAGGCCGTTGGTGCGGGCAAAGGTGGCCGTGTCGGCACGTTCGCAGGCCAGAGGCACACCGAGCTGCTGGCATAATGAGGCGACAAACTTGGCATCGCTGTCGGCTTCGGGGCGCAGGCCGTGGTGTAGGTGGGCCGCGAACAGCTTAAGATTAAGCGCCGAGCGCAGCTCGCAGAGCAGGCTGAGCAGAGCCACAGAGTCGCCGCCGCCGGAGACCGCAATCAGGCATGAAGCGCCCGCGGGTATCAGGGCGGTGCTCCGCAGATGGCGGAGCAGCTGTTTGGCGGTGGACGATATCATTTGCTACCCCTTTTAGCTGTGCAATGCCATTTAGTTAAGGATTCGTGGCATTGGGTCTGATTATTCATGTGAGTTGGCGCTGCGTTGTACGTTAGCTTATAAGTTAGCGCACGACATGCGCTAAAACTCGATT
Source organism: bacterium (assembly GCA_017444045.1). Lineage (GTDB taxonomy): Bacteria > Vulcanimicrobiota > Xenobia > Xenobiales > Xenobiaceae > JAFSXO01. The sequence goes on from JAFSXO010000299.1 coordinate 4,428, forward strand.
TCCCCAACAGCTTTGGCCACCCCCTCTGTCGCAGTCACGACATCTCCCCCTGCCATCCTTTAGGGGGAGCTATAATGGATGTCTATTGGCCATTGCTTAACTAAACGACATTGCTTTGCTGTGATATTGCTACTTGCTGTGATGCTGGAGCTGTGTCCAGCCTATTGGTGATTTTTGTAGGGAAATAATAAGAAAAGAGCCCAGTTGCAACAACTGAGCTCTTTTGGTGGCGAGGGCGAGATTTGAACTCGCGACCGACGGCTTATGAGTCCGCAGCTCTACCACTGAGCTACCTCGCCAGAACGAAAGCATTATACCACAGACAAACATAAAGTCAAGAGGAACTGAAAGCAATTAATGCTTTTCTTTATATCTGCTGGCAAATTGTCATGGCTCTCAGAGTTTATATGCAAAATGCTTCTGTGCTTAGTCTTTCAGCACAGAAGCATTTTGCATATAAACTATAGAGACCAGAAGCGGGGCTCTTTATAAGCCGGCTTCCTTGCGCAGCGCTTCAGCCTTGTCGGTCTTTTCCCAGGTCGCGCCTTCGAGCGTTCTGCCGAAATGTCCGTAAGCGGCTAAGTCCTTGTAGATGGGACGGCGTAGCTGGAGCTGGCGGATGATGGCGCCCGGGCGCAGATCGAAGTGCTTTTTGACCAG
>JAFSXO010000300.1 GCA_017444045.1 bacterium
CAGCGCGAGCAGATTATCTACTTAGCGATATTGCCCTGGTACTGATACTCCAAGGAACCGTTGACGTTGAGGCGCGCACCGCTGGCCACCTTGCCATCGAGCTGAGGCAGCTTGTCGCCGCCATTCATGATGCGCTCTTTGATCTCGTCGTTGCTCATCGTGGGATCCTGCGCCAGCAGCAGGCCGACAGCGCCTGTAACGTGCGGGGTAGCCATGGACGTGCCGCTGTAAACGGCGTACTTGCCGCCGGGAACCGTGGACAGAATGTCTTTGCCGGGAGCGGCTATATCGACATTCTTCTGGCCATAGCAGGAGAAGTTGGCCAGCTGGTCATTGCGGTCTGTTGCCGCAACCGCTAAATTGTTGGGCAGATCGTAATCGCTGGGATAATGCGGATGCACGTCATTGTTGGTGCCGGTATTGCCAGCTGACATCATGTGCAGGCAGTGGGATTTCTCAAAGGCTTCCTTGATGGCCTCGTTGGCTCCGCCGCCTCCCCAGGAGTTGGTGGTGATGCGCGCACCGTGGCTGGTGGCGTAATTGATGCCGCGGATAATCGCCGCAGCGTTAGTAGAGCCGTTGTCGTTGAAGATGCGGATCGGCATGAGGCTGGCCGTCCAGTTGATACCCACCACACCGCTGCCGTTGTTGCCCTCGGCCGCGATAGTGCCGGCCACGTGAGTGCCATGGCCGCTGTGGTCCATGACATCGCCATTCTGGCTGTAGGCGTTGTAGCCCCAATAGTTGTCGACAACACCGTCGCCGTCATCGTCAATACCGTTGTCGGGGATCTCGCCTTGGTTGACCAATATATTATTCCTAAGCTCCGGATGGTTAAAATCGACGCCGGAGTCAATCATGGCGATTACCGGGCCCTGTCCGTTGGGCAGACCAGTCGTCTTGGCCCAGGCTTCGGGAGCGTCGATATCGGCATCGACTGTGCCGCCATTCTGGCCCACGTTGTGCATATCCCACATCTTGTCGCTGAGATCGTTGGGCATCTTCTGGGCGTTCTTCAGCTGCTCGGCGGTCATGGTATCGCCAACCTGCTGGAAGTCTTCCATCTGGTAAACGTGGTTGGGCACCGCATACTCAATCGTTCCGTCTTTTTCCATAGCCGCCATAGCCTGGGCTGTGGTCATTCCGGCGGGCAGCTTCAGATGGATCAGCTCTCCGTCGGCGCTCTCAACACCCATCTGGCTGGGCATATCGAATTTTTCGATCAGGCTGGCTCCATAGCGCTCGGCAATACTGTCGGCGCCTTTAAACAGAGAGGGCTTGGTCTTGACGAGGATCTCGCCAGGCTCATGGGGAGCCATATTGGCTTCAATCTCAGCAGCGCGGGACGCTGTTGCCGCTAAGGTCTTCTCCAGCTTGGTCTGGGGAGCAAAGCTGACGCTGTCATTGGGGTTCTGTACGGAAGCTTCTTCCTGGGCGGGGCACTGCGGGGCTCTAACCTGAGAGGTCTGCTGCAGCATGGAGATATTGTTGGACGACTGAATACCAGAGATCATCGGCGCACCTCAAACGATAATTATACAAGGATATTATACAACAGCCATACCGCCAAGAATATTATCAGAAAGTTAATTTAAGCTTTAGCATGATTAATTCAGCAGAGAAAGTATAAAAAGCAGTACTAAGACAGTCTGACAAAAAGGAATTATAAGCTCAGATGCTTATTCCAGCTAAATGCACATCCTGCGGCGATGTTATCCAGGTAAGCCGCGACAAGGATACTGCCATCTGCCCCTCCTGCGGCTCGGCCTTTATCGTGGAAAAGGCCATTAACAATTATGGCACCATAATCAACGCCCAAAAAGTGGAGATCCACACCGATGGGATTACGGCGGACAATCTGCTCGGCATTGCCATTGAAGAAGCCAGGCACAAGAATTACGACAAAGCTAGCTCATATATCACCAAGGCCAGGGAACGCGGAGCCAGCCATCCCATTTTCCGTCTCGTCGATGCGTTTCTGGCAGACTATAAGAAAACCGCCGATCCAGCGGGCATCCCCAACAGAATAAACGCCCTTCTGCAGCATTTGCAGCAGGCGCATACCCTATTGAGGGACATCGCTCAGAATGAGCCTTACCGTGGACACGCCGACGAGTTTTATAGGATCATAGAAGATTTTACCTATTCCGAGATCGGTACGGCGCGCCAGGCAACGGTCGAAGCCCTGCGGTCTGCGCACAGTTTTGCCGAGTGCCAAGCGAGCGCCCGCAGCTGCTATAAATTAGCCTGCAGCCTGGAAGAGTTTGTCGTCTGGGGCGGCAAAGAAGGCTATTTCTCCGAAAGTGATACCGCCTCAGTGTCTCAGGCAAAGCAGCGGCAGAGCTGGGCCGGTGAGATCATGGAATGTCTGCGCGCATTATCTCTTTGCTATATTGCAGACCTCCCAAATGAGGACAAAGAAGACAGTCAGAGTGTCAAACACGTTCTCTCGGCCGCTGAAGCGCAGCGAATATACGATATAGCGGAAAAAATTCATCCCCTGCTCCAGGACAGACAGCCTTTGGAGCCAAGGCTGATCTCCCCATCCAAAGGCGGAGAAGGCGTGCACACCCACCGCATAAAGAGCGAGGACTCCGCTGAGGAACACAGCGTCAGTGACCGCGTTTATTTCAGCGGCAAAATTGAGAACCTGCCGGAGTTAATCAGCAAGCCCTCGCTAGTCAGCGGTTTACTATGGGGAGCAGGCGGTACGCTGTTTACCCTTCTGATCGCCTGGCCGCTAACCTATTGGCTTTGGAGGCTGCTGGCCTTTGTTTTCGGACAGTCCTTTGCGCTGTGCTACACCATATCCGCCGTTAGCCTAGCTATTGTGGCCTTCGTAGGCGGAACGCTGTTTGAAGGCGGTTATTACGGAGACATAGACACCTATGCCTATAAAAAACTGTTTAACGAATGGAGCAGCTCGCCAGCTCACGGAGCTCAAAGCCAAGCCTTCACCTTCAGTGATTTCAGTGCGGCGCTGGAACCAGACGCTTCCGAGCTGCTGGAAAAGAAAGCCTCCATACTGCTGAAAAACAGATCGAAGAATCCTTTCAGGACTTCAAATGCGCTCAAGTCAGCCAATAGCAAAACGTCCGAGGCCTCTGATGGAGGCAATGACAGCGTCCTCTTTGGCAAAGCAACGTTTGTAATGCTTATAGCCGTTCTGATTGCCGCTTATTTTGCCGCGCTGCGCTGGTGCCCAGACCAGGCGGCATCGTCGGCTGAGCCAGAGCCTGTAAGCACCGCATCTGTCAGCCAGACGGATGATTAGGCCAGGCAATTTCAAGCTTCATTTTACGTATGGGAAACGCTGGGGCATCGGCATATTCATTCTGCTGCTGGCGTTCACCCTGCGGCTGTCTATTGCCTATGATCGCGCAAACTGTCGCTGTTTAGAAAAGATAATCGTTCCCTAGTTAAACAAGACGCAGTTACACAACAAAATTACTCCATTTATGACATCATATAAACACCATATTTAGAAATAATTATGTTTTTGAAATGGGGGTAGATTGTGTCAAAATGATTTAGTGACTCTTGAAAATGTTATTCTTCAAGTAATTCTTGAAGAC
>JAFSXO010000301.1 GCA_017444045.1 bacterium
ACAGAGGGGGTGGCCAAAGCTGTTGGAAAAATCAAGCTTTAACGCATGTTGTGTGCTAACCTGTACGCTAAAGTACAACGCAGCGCCAACGTACATGAATGAGCATAACCAATGCCACGAATCCTTAACTAAATGGCATTGATCCATTTAGTTGGCTGTTAGCCCAAGGCCACGTTATTAATGCATTAGTGCCGTTAAGCAAGCGATTAGCTTAACGGCACTAATTGTTCTTGAGAGCCCATTTAGCAGCTATGAGCGTCTCTGCACCGGCACAGCTTCGCCGCGCTCAGATAGGCATAATTAATAATAGCGTACAAAAGGATTATTCTTCTTTTCATAGCCTATAGTGCTCGTCGGCCCATGGCCGGGATAGACAGTCGTATCGTCGTCCAAAGAAAATATTTTGGTCTTAATAGATGCCAGCAGCTCGCGGTGGCTCCCGCCTTCAAAATCAGTCCGGCCAATCCCCCCGCAGAACAGCGAATCGCCGGTAAAGGCATGCTTGCCGGTCACGAGCGTAACTCCGCCCTTGGTATGCCCAGGAGTATGCAGGACCCGAAAAGACAGAGGCCCTATATTTACGGGTATGCCTTCCTGAAGCAGAAAATCGACCTTATCGGGGGCGCGTTTAACACTGCAGCCAAAGCTAGCTCCCTGGTTAACCGCGTCTAGAACTATCCTTACGTCTTCTTCATGGCACCACAGCGGAGCTCCGGTGGCGTCGTGCAGATCGGCAACGGCGCCGACATGGTCAAAATGTCCGTGCGTCAGCAGAATGGCCCCTACATGCAAATTGCGATGGCGAACAATCTGCAGAATCTCGTCTGCGTCATCTCCGGGATCGATAACCACGCCTTCGCGCGAGGCTTCGTCGGCAACAATATAGCAGTTGGTGGCTAATGGGCCAACCTGGCAGCTTTCAATGATCATCTTCTAAATCTCCCAATGCTTATAAGTTAAAGAGCGAAAGCATTGACATGGCATATTCATGTACGCTAGCTCTACGTTTTGTATTAGCGTACAAGCTAGCATACAACACATACATTGGTCTATTCTCGCGCTATTACAGCGCCCTTGGTATACTCTCATTTGGAAGGAATCCCGCGTCTTCCTTCTAATTTTGTTTAATTGATATGCCTTCGATTTTTAACGATATTAAAGCCGTTTTAACTGGCCTCAAGGTCACCCTCAATAGCTTTGTACAGGAACCGGTTACCGAACAGTACCCCTGGACCTACCCAGAGCTTCCGCCCAATTCGCGCGGAGTTCTGCGCATGGCCGACTTTCACGACGAGAATTCCATCGGCAATAAAAGCGCCTGGTACCCAGGAACGCGCTGGGCGCCCTGCACCACCAACTGTCCGGCTCATACCGATGCCCGCGCCTATATGACCTTAGCCGCAGAAGGTAAATTTCGCGACGGTCTAGAGCTCCTACGGCGCACCTACCCCTTCGTGGGTACTCTGGGGAGAATATGCCCCGCTCCCTGCGAAAAAGGCTGCTCGCGCGCCTATTTAAGCAAATCCCCCTGCGCCATACGCAACACCAAGCGCTTCTTCGCCGACTGGGAGCTTCAGCAGCCTCAGCAGGACCGCTTTGATTATCAGGCTTATGTGTGCCAGGCTCCCCTAAACGGCAAATCGGTAGGCATTGTCGGAGCAGGCCCAGCTGGGTATCAGTGCGCTATGGTTCTGCGCCTATTAGGCTTCGAAGTCTTTATGTATGAAGCCAAAGACATACCCGGCGGCTTTCTGACCAACGCCATTCCCGCGTATCGTCTGCCGCGCGAGGTTGTCAATTCCGAAATGGAGCGCATTCACAGCCTGCCCGGCATTCACCTCAAGCTTAACTGCGAGATAGGCAAGGATCTCAGCTGGGAGGAGCTGGAAAAGCGCCACCAGGATATCGTCATTGCCGCGGGTGCCTGGAAGCCATACCGCCTCAGCCTGGAGCACGAGGAAAAGCCTTGGGTCTGGTTTGGCGAGGATTTCCTGGAGCAGCATCTGCGCGGCCAGCTCGGACTTACCCCTAAAAAAGCGGTCATCGTAGGCGGCGGCAACACCGGCTTCGACTGCGCGCGCACCTGCGTACGCCTGGGTGCCGATGTCACCATGATCTATCGCCGCACCCGCAAAGAGATGCCTTCAGAGGATGAAGAGATCGAAGAAGGCCAGGAAGAGGGCGTAAAGCTGGAATGGCTCACCTCTCCTCAAAAGATCGTCATGGAAAACGGCCGGCTTAAAGGGCTGGAGGTTCTGCGCAACCGCCTGGGCGCCAAGGACAGCTCGGGGCGGCGCAAGCCCGTGCCCATTGAAGGCTCTGAAGAGCTTCTGGAATGCGACCTGATCATCACCGCCCTGGGGCGCTGCGTAGAACTGCCCTGGCTTCCCGCAGACATTAAAACTAACCGCAACGGCACCATAGCTATCGATGCCTCCGGACAGACCTCGCATCCCCACGTATGGGCGTGCGGAGACGTAATCAAGGTCTCTACGGTAGTTGCCGCTATCGGCGGCGCCGACCGCGTGGCTCTTAGCATTGCGGCCCAGTACGGCATATCGGCCGATGCCTGCCAGTTCCTATTCCCCTACGAAAAGGACAGAACCATCCCCATCCGCGCCGAGGGTAAAATTACCACCGACACTCCTGCGGCCAAACGCCGCCAAGGCCTGGGCCTGGTGGCGACTCCTCCGGATCATGAGGCCAGCTTCGTGCCACCGCCCATGGGAGAGCGCCTGCGTTGCCGTCCCTTCCGCGATAACGCCCAACAGAATAAAATGACGCTCAAGCCGACCGCAGAGCGCATTAAAAATTTTGACGAGGTTTCCCTGGGTCTTAGCGAAAAACAGGTTACTGACGAGGGCCTGCGCTGCTTCGGCTGCGCCGCCGAAATGTGTGTAGGCTGCGGAGTATGCGTTCACGTCTGTCCCGATGCCTGCATTTACCTGGATTCCCAAAAAGCTTCCAACGGCCGCCAGTATCCGGCCTCATATTCCATAGACCTGACCAAATGCTGTTTTTGCGGTCTCTGCACCGAAGCCTGTCCCACTAAATCGCTTACCATGAGCGGCAATTTCGAGCTGTCCATGTACAGCAAGCGCGACGCATACATGGACAAGCAGCGCCTCAATTTGGGCCTAGTGCGCCGGGAAAAGCAAAACACAGATTCCTAACCTGGTTCCCGGAGACAGCCATGAGCAAGGATGCCAAAATACTAACCGAAAAAGCCCAGAGCATTCTGGATCGCCTGGAAAAAGTTTTTAAAGAGCAGGGGCTGACTATAACCATTAGCCGCCTGGAAAACAGCACCCTATATTTAAATATTGAGCGCTGGGAGAAGGGTCTTCCTGTGCAGTTTATGGCCAAAGCCATCGGAGGCACCTTCAGACGCTATCTTCCGGCCATTCAGCAGGTGGAGATCGATCATTTCGAGCGCAAGGCTGTCCAGCCTGACGACGAGCAGACAGCTCCAAAGCCGCTGTTCTCGTTTAACGGCATTCCCGAGCTGGATATGAACGGCATAAGCCCTAACGAAGCTATGCTCGCCTTAGACAATTTCGCCTCGCTGGTCAGACGCCACAGCCTGAACAGATTCCGCATTAACTGGAAGGATCGCGTCGAAGCGGCCACGGTTTTGCCGCGCTGGGTGCGAAGCGTCAATGCCTGTATGCACCAGCAGGGAGAAGCTCCCGGAATATATATCGTTCACATACCAGCAGTGCCGCTAGACAGCACCCACGACCCGCTTTGCGGCGTAAACGAAGCCGGAGATTCCCTGCCAGCCCGCATTATGATAAACATGCCGCGCCAGCCAGAAGCGATACACGGACTAGACAGTTTGACATAGCCTCAGGCCTTATCCTCTGCCTCATCGTCAGCTTCGAACAGCGGGGCTGGCGGCAGCTTCTTGCCAGCAGAGCGCTTCCTCTGAGTTTTGGCTGTCCGCTTGGCCTTGGTTATGCGTCCCTTTATACAGCCGTCTACAGTGCGCAGCAGAGCCATGGCCAGCTTATGCGCGTCATAAGCAGTTCCTGCGTCAAGGATAGTGACAGCTATAAGATCGGTGAGAAGCGCTTTTTTGCCGCTTAACTCTCCGGCGGCCATATCGGCCTTGCTTTTCCACGACCTTGAGGTCATGTCCCAAAACATATCCGAAGCATCGTAGTAATACGGCGGATCCAAACAGACAAGCTTTTCTTTAAGAGCCGGCACCGTATAGCCCTGGTCGATGAGCATTTCCTTAATAAACTTAATCTCCACCAAATCGTTTACGGTATAGCGACGCTGGCGCCCCAGCTGCGGACGCTCTGGATGCAGAAGCTCATGCGCTTCCCAATACTGTATCATACGCACAGTTATGCCAAAGTGCTCGGCCACATCTGCCTGGGACATGTACAGAAACGGCCTGTCAAACATATCTATTTGCTGTTCTGGTAACAGTCGCTTAACCATAGCCCGCCATTGCCATCGAGTAGAGAACTTAAAATGTGCCAGTGTTCAAAGGTGCCGGATATAGGCGCTTACCGACGAATAATCAATAATTGATTCTCGATATAGCGGAGTTTACCTAGCAGTTATGCACATTAATTGTGCATATGTGCATAACTTATGCATACGGGGCAGGCCTCTTTCTTGGCATATAGAGGTTCGCATATTGACAGATATCGATTTATGTATATAATTTAATCATCAACGATTAATAATCGTTGAGATTAGCCGATTGTTCGCAAGGAGCGGACAGTTTGGCTGGTTCCTCCTAAAACCCCATGTTTAGCCCCCCAAGACTCACATCAGGGGGGCTTTCTCTTTTTAAAATCTGCTACTTAAACGCAGAATAGCCTCTATATTAGAAAGGGAATTAAGCGTCGAAAAAAAATAGCGAAGCAGAGTTTTCGCTACACGCAAGCCTGACAGCGCAAAGCTCTAAAGACATGGCCCGATTTGATGCAGCGCGCTCCCCAGCGAGGCTAAGCGACCAAAGCAGACCCAGACAAAGGCAGCAGCTAGTATCCTTAGCCAGAGGCATTGAATCGGTATTCTGTCCCAGGTTTATAGGCGGAGAGACACACATGGTGGAAATACACTGGCTGCTTATTGCGGTAATCGTTATCGCTTTAGCTTTCGATTTCGTTAATGGCTTCCACGACGCCGCAAACGCCATCGCAACCGCGATTTCTACGCGCGCCCTATCAACCTATACCGCCGTCACCTTAGCTGTAGTTCTCAATTTTCTGGGCGCTTTCATGTTTACAGGAGTAGCCAAAACCATAACCAGCGGTTTGGTGCGCATAGATTCCAGCGGACATGAAGGGCAAATTTTTATCATGATAGCCCTGCTGGGCGCCATACTGTGGAATATTATCACCTGGTACTTCGGGCTGCCCTCTTCCTCGTCCCACGCTCTTATCGGCGGTATGGTCGGCGTTGCGCTGGCTAAAATAGGCTTTGACGGGGTTATTTGGTCCGGCGTAATAAACCGCGTGGTCATCCCCGGCCTGATCAGTCCCGCCCTGGGGCTGGTGATCGGCTTCACCTTAATGGTTATCGTATACTGGCTACTGCGCAAAGCCACCCCATCGGTAAACCGCAAGTTTCAAATAGGGCAGATATTCTCCTGCAGTTTCCTGGCCTTTGCCCAGGGAACCAACGATGCCCAAAAGGTTATGGGCATTATCACGATGGCTCTCATCGCCGAGGGTCTGCGCCAGCCAGAGGATGACATTCACTGGCTGGTCAAAACGGGATGCGCTCTGGCCATCGCCGCCGGAACCTCGGCTGGCGGCTGGCGCATAATAAAGACCATGGGCTCCAAGGTAGTGCGCCTGCAGCCGGCCAACGGCTTTGTGGCCGAGATATCATCAGCCACCGTCCTGCTGTCAACCGCAGCGCTGGGAATGCCGGTTTCCACGACCCATGTCGTCACCGGAGCTATAATGGGAGCAGGAGCCGCTAAGCGCATAAGCGCTGTACGCTGGGGTGTAGGCCGCTCAATAGCCATGGCCTGGATATTCACCCTTCCGGCAGCAGCTCTAATGTCGGCGGCAATATACTTTATTCTGCATCTGATTAATATAGCATAAGGCCAATGCCGGTATGGCATTGGCCTTACTATCTATTCCGTATCCTTAGGCCGTCTCAGCAGCTGAGCGGTAACCGGCCCCGTAACAGGAGGTGGCGGCGGCTCAGGCACAGCTTCTTCCTCAGGCTCGGCCTTTTTCTTGGACCCCAGCAGAGAATGGGGCTTTATTTCATGGCCCTCAAAGGACATCGTTTCGACCGCCATGCGCTCGCGCTCCGCATTTCGCCGCTCAAGATCGGTCTGCCCCACGGGACGACCGAAGGTCGCGCGCGGAGGCGCCTGGGGCGCTGCAGGTGTTCCCGCAGCCGCAGGGCCGCTCTTGGAGCTTCCCTGCCCGAAGACGCGCCCAGAAACGCTGGGCTGCTCCTTGCGCAGCGGAGAATCGCCACGGATAATCGGGCGCTGTCCCGACGCATCGGGCACTGTCCGGTACTCCCCAGACGGATAGCTTCCCCCTGAAGGCGCAGCTTTAGCCGCACTGCCCTGAGCCGGACGGTAAGCCGGACGCATAGGGCGATATCCGCCCATAGCCCCGCGAGCGTCAGCACTGCTAGGCACATGGGGCTCTGGAGCCGGAGCAGCATCATCGGCGTCGGCCGAGGCCTGCTTATTAATCAGGCTGACGGGGCGCACAATGCTCGTACTGCTCACGCTCGCCGAGATAAGGCTGACAGGAACCGGCTCGGAGGCGCGGGAGCTGCCCCCTTCTTCGCGCTCCGCGGCAGCCGTCATTCCTCTGAGAAGGCTGACATTGCGGGCCTGAGCCGCGCTGGAATTGGCTCCCAGCTCTCCGCGCGTAGGCCCAGTGTGCCCAAAGGTGCGCACCGGCTTGGCGCTGGGCTGAGACGCGAGCGAGGATGCTTTAGCGCTCTCGGCAGATTCAGACTGCTGTGAAGCGCCAGGCGCCATTTGCCTAACTACAGCAGGAGCGGGCGGCTTTTCCGCGGCAGCGCGTTCAGAAGCGCTCTGATATACCGGAGCGGTCTTGGCGGTCTTTTTGGCATCGCCAAACACCGCACTGCTCACCCTAGGCTGGGAAACGACAACCTTTATGGCCCCCTCACCGCAGACCAGCCAGCTTAGCTTACAATAGCGCCTTTCGGCTGAAGCCCCGCACAGAACGCTGTTGCCTTCGGAGCCGATATGGGCTGAGAGCAGTCCAGCCAGCCGAGCTGTCCGCGAGACCATATCGCCTGCGAGCAAAACACTCCCCTCGGCTAATTCAACAGCGGCCTCAGGCAGAGGCAATAATGCTTTGGCCCGCTCGGTAATCCAGGTAGGCAAACCGCCAGTATTGCTCAGCTCCAGGCTAATGCGGCGCAGAGGAATCAGATCCTCGCCATCGTTCTCCTGGTCTTCAGACCAGCCTACGATCTCTTCTCTGAAGCCGCTCAGCTTCAGGCAGGGCAGCAGCTCGGCAAAGCTGAGAGCCATTGCAACATGAACCTGGCAGAAGGCTTCCAGTATAGGCCCAGCGGGAGGATTAAACCAGGTATGCATAAGATCCCAGCCGCCAATTTCCACACTGCCTAGCTGGGGATGGCTGAAGCCTTCCCAGGCGGCAAAGCCGGCGCCCTCCAACTCCTTTTCAAGCCAGCGCAAAGCCTTTAGCTGAGCCTCGGGAGCAAAAGGATGCTCGGTATCGGCGCCTGCCAAACGAGCAAAATTCCAAAGCTGAGCGGAAATGGCGAGCATACCCTGCTCGCGGTACAGCATATCGGCCCACTCGTCACAGCAAGCTTCCTTTTCAGAGCAGGGCACCTCGGCGACTGACGCCAGACGCCGTCCTACCAGCCTCCACAGATCGGCATCGGTATCGGGCTTTTCACCCAGCCCGGAGAGCAGAATACCATCGGCATCGGCCCCCAGGCTGAGAGCCACGCTGACAGTCTTAATGCTGCGCAGGAAATCGAGGCGCGCCTGCAGCTCAGTGCGGCAGACCGCTCCCGTTCCCGTATTCTCGGCAGCGCACACTCCCTCGCGATATAAATGGTAGAACTCCCCTTCTCTATCGTCAGGACTGCGGGGAATCATCAGGCGGGGATCCTCCTGGCTCAGCTTCCATTCCCCCAAGGGGTGGGGCTGGCGCATCTGCAGCACCCGGCCATCGCCATTGGCGTCGCCCACGGTTATGCCCGCGCAGATTTCACCTTTTCCGCTTCCCGTAAGCAGATAATCCTCGGCCTCATCGGGGCAGACCCGGGGCATAATATAAAAGGCAAAGCGGTCTAAAATATCGGTTATAGCCTCATCGCGCCCGTGCTCAGAGGCCAAGCGCTGCAATATAGCCATGCAGGCCACAGAGCTGGCGACATCGCACCCCCGGCTGTTGCCGTCAATCCACACAGACGCCTTCTGCTCAGCCGGCCCGGTGCCCTTATTGGTAATCTCAGCGACCAGCAGCGGGCGCCCCGCCGGAGAAGCTCCGATAGTATACAGCCTAACTAAATGGGGAACGGCCTCCTCCAGCGTATGCAGATACTGGTTTAACTCATCGTACAGAGGATAAGCATCGAACTTTAAGGGAGGTACTACGGGCATTCTGATCTCCGGCTGAATCAAAGGATAGCCTTATAAATTTCGCCGAAGCTATTTTTACACCTATGCAAAAGTTATAAAGTTGGCAATAGGATCAATTTCCCGCTTTTCGGCATCGGCCTCCAGCAGCAGATAGGTACCGCTGTGCCCCGTGGCGATCCGCAGGCTGGTGCATAATTTCAGCATTACCGAAAATCCCAGCCCCAGCGAAGGCGTCTGGGATTCGGAATAGCCCGACATCAGAATGGCCTTGGGGAGCTTGCTTACGGCTATGCCCTGACCCTTATCGTTAAAGCGCACTCTTATGCGCTGGCTGCTCAGCTTGACCTGCATTTTTCCCGGAGGCCCATACTTAATCACATTGGTGGCCGCTTCTGATACGCAGGTGATCATGCCATAGACAATATCATCGGGCACACCATTATCGCTGAGCATGGCTTCCACCAAATGGCGGGCCTCTGCTACATCTCCAGCCTCCGTTAATTCCAGCGTTTCGCTCTTTCCTTCGCAGCTTTCCCAGTAGCGCTCGAATTCGTCATACTCGCAGAGGATTAGCTTGTTATCGGTCACCGCCGCCAGCGCGTCGCTGTAGAAACGCCGGCGCTCCCTCTGCTCGCTGATCATGGTGCGAACATTCAGGGCATTGCGCAGGGCCATGCCCGCTAAAGCTCCGGTATTGATCAGCACCGAGCCAAGCTCGCGCATGCCCTCCAGCTTCTTGGGCAGCATAATCCAGATACAGCCCAGGCGTTCCTCGTTAGCGTGAAGCTCCACGCACACCGCACCGGTACAGCCGCAGCTTTTGACCGTGCTTATTATAGGATCGTTTTCTGTCCCCGTATCCACAATAACCTTAATATTCTTATCCCGCGGCAGGCGCGCACAGAAATCAGCCATAGCCCGCGCCACGGTTACGTTCACGAAGACCGGGCCTTCGTGATACACCGGCTCCACTCCGTCTGCCAGCACCCCGATAGCCACCTCGCCGCACAGCCCCAGGATGGCCTTTATAACCTCATCTATAATGCTTTTGATGTCAAAGGTCGCATTTAGCGCCGCTGTAAGTGAGAACAGATAATGCGTAGTCCTGCCGGCCTCATATTCGATTTTCGTTATTTCGCTATCGGCATCGCGCATCCGCAGAAGCGCCAGCATGCCGCTGTATTCCCCGCTGAAGCGAAAACGCGGCGTGGGATCCAGAAGGAGCATAGAGCCGTTCTTTAGCCTTACCGTTAATGGCAGTATAACCCCGCAGCGCAAATGCCCTATGCACAGCATTAAGGCCGCTACAGATTTTTCATCAAAAATATCCGCGGCACGCAGACCGACAGCGCTCTTCACCTCGAGCCAGCGGCAGAATGACTTGTTGGCGAAGGTTACAACAGTTTCAGAATTGAAACGGACTATGCCATCGCTAACGCGGTTCAGCAGCTTGCGGTATTTTTCGTGAACCGATTCGCCTTCCTGATCCAGTTCCCAAAAGCGCCACTGGCTATCGCGCACCGCCGCATACACCAGCTTAAAATAGCTGAAGCTGGTGCACACCATGAAGAATTCGAGAGAATAGTGCTTTTTATGATCGCGCGGGGCGCAAACCACCATGCGGGCATCAAGGCTCAGCTCTCCGGCCAGCGCCTCTCCCAGAGCCGCATCGGGATCTCTCATGGGGATGATAAGACAGGCTAAGTTAACCTCGCGTATGCGTTTAGCGACTTCGCGGAAATCGTTGCAGACAATAGTCTCTCCCAGCGCCATTCCAATTTTCATGGCGATAACCATTGAACAGTCACCCATGGCCACGGCACATTTGCCACTATCATTGTATTTAAACAGCGCTTTCAAAAGAACCTCACCTTAATTGGCAGCTATCGCGGATAGCGGCCAAATTAATATCGACAAAACTCTTATATTCAATGTCATTTAGTTAGTGTTTCGTGAACATATCCGCGCTGCACCAGCTTCAGCGCCGGCACTGCTTCGCTTCGCTCAGATGTGCCTGGCGCGGAACCGGTTACGCGCTATAATCTGCAAACAACAGCCATGAAATATACCTACATGGCCCAACTAGATGATATTGCTCTTAAAACGAAATTTACCTTTTTGCTGTCACTGCCATACTTTAGCAATGGCAGTGACAGTAATGCTCGGCAAGCCTGTCAGCGCTGCACCTGCCTCCGCGCCATAAGGACATTTTTAAGCGCTTCCGAATTATCAGTAACCATGAACGGC
>JAFSXO010000302.1 GCA_017444045.1 bacterium
AGCATACTTTCCCAAGGGCTTTCGGCGATATTGCTTGGAGCAAAGCCATCTACAGTAATGCAAATAAGGCTGGCCAGCACCGCCAGATAGCTGAGAGAATTGAGCAAGAAGCATTGACCTTCGCCGACCCAGGCCACCATCATACCGGCCACAGACGGACCGATCAGACGGGCACTGTTGACCATACTGGAATTTAAGATAATAGCGTTAGAGAGATCGTCATGCCCCTCCACCATATGCACGATGAAAGCCTGGCGAGTGGGCATATCTACTGCGGTTACAATGCCGAGCAGCAACGATAGCAAATATATATGCCAAATCGCTATATGGTTGGTAAGCGTTAGAGCAGCTATAGCTCCCGTCAGGATTAAAAACAGCGACTGAGTCCACAGTAAAACCGTGCGCTTGGGATAGCGATCGGCGATGATACCTCCCCAAGACACGAGCAGCAGAACAGGAATCTGATCGCAAAAGGTGACTGCTCCCAGATGCGTGGAGGAGCCAGTTAAGCGGTAGACCAGCCAGCCCAGAGCCATAGTCTGCATCCACGTGCCGATTAGCGAGATTATCTGCCCTGAGCAAAATACCGCATAGTTGCGGTGTCTGAGGGCGCGAAACATATTTTTAATAGCTTCCATTGCCGCTTATAAACTCTCCAAAGTCATTAGCCTACGGAACCGCGAGCATATCTGCGCGTATTAATCTTACGCACCTGCACGGCAACATAATGGCAATCTAAATATTACAATAAGGCAACGTTTTAGTCAGCATTATGGCAATAACTCTTTTCTAAAATACTGATACGCACACGACCAATGTCGTTTAGTTAAGCAATGGCCAATCGATCCCCATTATAGCTCCCCCTAAATTAACTAAATGGCATTGCACACACGACAAATAATATACATGCCGTCATCATTACCTCTAAGGAGACGCTATGACCAACGATACATGGACCGCCTATTGCGCCGAAGCCTCTGCCAATCTTACCCAGCGTCTGCACGGACGTCAGTTCGCCAGCATGAGCGACGCCGAGCTGAGCGCTATCCTGCTAAGCCATCCCCGCTTTGCCAAAGCCAGCGTAGACAAGTTTTTAAAGAGACTGGACAATTTCAAAGCCGAGGAGCTGGTAAAGCACTCCTTCGAGGAGCTGATGCAGCGTTTTCAGCTCAACAGCCCCCAAACCCTCACACTGGCAATCGCTTTGGAATTGGGCAAGCGTGCCACCTCTATCCGCTACATGAGCCTAACCACGCCAGACAGCGCCATGTGCTATCTCAACGATATGGGCACGCTGACCAAAGAGCATTTCCGTGTACTCTGTCTGGATACAAAAAAGCGCCTACTAAAAATGGATACCATATCTATAGGAGACTTAAGCTCCAGCATCGCGCATCCGCGGGAAGTGTTCTATCCAGCCGTACAAAACCTCGCGGATTCGATTATCATTGCCCATAACCACCCCAGCGGCGATCCCTCGCCCAGCGAAGCGGACATTAAGCTTACCGATAGGCTTAGACAAGCCGGAGATCTTCTGGGCATAAAGGTTACCGACCATATAATTATCGGCGCTGGCTGCTATGTCAGCCTGCGCCGCGAGGGCTTAATCAGCGCTTAGCCATATATTCCGAGCGCGGAACGGTTACACGCGGAAAACCATGCACAGCGTCTCTGGGCAGCGACTTTAAAAATGCTGAATTAATCTTTAGTCAGTATCATTAACTTAAGCAATGGCCAATAGATCCCCATTATAGCTCCCCCTAAAGGATGGCAGGGGGAGAAGTCGCGCTAGCGACAGAGGGGATGGCCGCAGTTTGTGGGAAAATCGAGGTTTAACGCATGTTGCATGCCAGCTAGAACGCTGGTCAACAACGTAGCGCTAACGCACATGAATAATCAGTCCCAATGCCATTGATTACTTAAGCTAATGGCATTGAAGCTTTAGTTAATGCCGTTGTATGATATAATAGCCATTATTAACATTAAAGGTATTAACTATGCTTCAGTGCACAGAAGCTACGGCTGAGCTCCTTAATAAACTCTTAGACTTCATGCGCAAGGAATACCGCGACCACTGCCGCGGGCGCTTGCCCGTAGAAAAAGCACTGGACCGCCTTGAAGATCTGTTAGAGAACGCGCCTGCCGCCGAGATGCGCGAGATTCTGCGCATAATACGCCCTATACGCAACTACAGCCTATTGCCCGCTGGAGAACGCCTGCACCGGCTAACCGAGGTAGGGCGCGAGCTGGGCAGATTGCTGCCCAACAGTCAGACAGGCTGCGACGACGCCCCCTGCCCTACTCCTCCAGCCTTGCGGCGCGAAATGTCTATTAACACTCCCCTAGACAAAATAAAGGCTATTCCCCAAAAACAGCCCTACAACTATTTGCGCTGCCCTACCGATTTAGGACTGCACACCCTGGCAGAGCTGCTGATGTTTTTCCCGCGCCGCTGGGAGGACCGGCGCCAGCAGACGCCCATAGCCAATTTAGCCGACAGTGCTGTAGAATCAGTAAAGGGCACGCTAGGCCAATGGTCGCTAAGGCCCACCTCGAAAAAAATGGTCGTCCTGGAGAATACCATCACCGACGATACCGGTACAGTCACCGCCGTATGGTTTAACCAAAAATTCCTTACAGCAAAATTCCGCAGCGGTCAGCGGGTTATCGCCATAGGCAAGGTCGAGCGCAACCTTTTCGCCAACAAAATCAACAGCCCGGAAATGGAAAGCCAGCTGGGACCTTTTATTCAGACCAACCGCATCGTGCCGGTATACCCGCTGTCGGGCAAGATGACCCAGACCTACATGCGCGGCCTGCAGTACAAGCTGGTGCCCACCTACTCCGGACTGCTGAGCAACCCGCTGCCGCCGCAATTAGAGCAAAAGTATAAATTCATGGAGCGGCCTCAGGCTGTGCTCCAGATGCACTGGCCATCTACCTACGACAGCCGCGATGCCGCCCAGCGCCGCCTAGCTTACGAGGAACTGCTGCTACTGCAATTGCAGATCTGCCAGCGCCGCCAGAATATAATAACCCAAGAGCGTTCCAATTATTACGAGCACTGCGAAGAATACAGCTACGAATTCAAACAAATGCTGCCCTACTCCTTAACCGGAGCGCAGCAAAGGGTATGCGACGAGATACGCCGCGATCTGCTCGGCGCATATCCCATGAACCGCTTAGTGCAGGGCGATGTTGGCTCCGGTAAGACAGTAGTTGCGGCTTACGCCGCCTTTTTAGCCATCAGAAATGGCTATCAGGCGGCGCTGATGGCGCCCACTGAGATTCTGGCTGCGCAGCACTTTCAAAAGCTTAGCGATCTGCTGAGTCCGGCAGGCATACACGTAGGCAATCTGCAGGGCAGTCTGACCAAGAAAAACAAGCTGCAGACCTACGAAAAGCTGGCCAATCACGAGATCGACTTAATAGTTGGCACCCATGCCCTCATCCAGGAAGGCGTCACTTTTAAGCGCCTGGGGCTGGTCATAGTCGACGAGCAGCACAAATTCGGGGTCATGCAGCGCACCCTGCTGCGTCAGAAGGGCAACCACCCTGACCTTTTGGTGATGACCGCTACCCCCATCCCCCGCACCTTATCGCTAACCCTCTACGGAGACCTGGATTCCTCACGAATCGATGAGCTGCCACCGGGACGCCAGCCCATAAAATCGC
>JAFSXO010000303.1 GCA_017444045.1 bacterium
ACAGTATTGGAGATTTATTACTGCTACCTAAGAGGTTTAATGCATCTTATGGTGACATGCCCTATTCTGAAAAAGTTAATTTCTATAATAGGGAAAATATTTTGGCGAGAACGCTATCTGCGCTTCAATATCAGCACAACCCCGGATTTATTAGTTTTATGAATAGTAGCCGATTGCCAGTTAAGCCCTACGATCTGTTTGAGAAAAAGCATATACATGAGAGAGCGGAACTGTATAAGCAAATCCTTCTGTGGAACTGGAAACGATAATCATAAAATTCAGAAAATAACGCCATCCGCATCCGGCAGAAAAAACCATAAAAAAGCCGCAAAGCTGTTCAAGCTTTTGCGGCCGCGCTTGGCTGTCGGGGATTATTCTCCGCTATTTCTTCATCAAAGCGGCGCCAGCGTTCCAGGCCTGCCCGACTCTATCGCCGGACACATAATAACCGTGCTGAAACTGATCGAATATCAAAGCGTCGAGCTTGGCGGGATCGACTTTCCCATTCTCGGACAAAACGCGCTCTTCGGCAGCGGTATTGACTATTCGGCCCACGATGCAGTAAAAGCTCTCGGTCTCGACAGTTTCGGCCAATTCGCACTCCATAACTACAGGGAATTCGTCCACGATCGGCGCGTTGACAAATTGGCTTTTCACCGCGGTATAACCGGTTCTCTCAAATTTGTCGGCCATCTTATTGCCGCTGGCAATTCCGAAGAAATCGGCAGCTTCCATGTGAGCTTTGTCGGCAATGCTGACAGTAAACGCTTCGGTCTGCAGCAGATTCTGCGTGGTTTTATGATCTTCATCGATGAACAGAGCAATTCTGTCGGAATTGCAGATCATGCCCCAGGCCGCGTTCATAACGTTGACTTTGCCGTCTCCATCGTACGCCGCCACCATCAGCACCGGCATGGGATATACAGCCTGAACAACTCCTAAATTCTTTTTCATCCTGCACACTCCTAATATCAAATTATCGTGCCCGCGCAATGCGGACGCTGCTTCGCGTTCTAATTCTTGATTGTGTCGGAATTCTGATTATAGGCCTTCGCCACGCATTTCCACTCGCCGTTCATCTTCAAAAGCAGAAGAACGTCGGTAAAGTTTATGCGGTTTCCCCAACCCTCTTCCAAAACGCGCACCACCGCCAGAGATTCCTCCACCAGCAGCACGTCGACTCTGGCCTTGAAATTTTCACCGCCGGGAACCGTGTCCACATTGTGATAAAACTGTTCTATGGAACCGTGTTCCAGCTTGCCGTCCAAATAGCCGAACAGCACCGCCTCGTCGATGAACAATTCCTTTGCGTATTTGCTGTTCCCTTCGGCCACGCTTTTGACGAACTTCATAGCGGCCTCTTCTACAGCCTGATACTCTTTGATTTCCGATCGCATAACTCCCAAACTACCTCTGACAGATAAGATTGCATTTCTGCGGGCTGTATGCTAGCATACAAAAGCAGAAAATGTAAGTACCTACATAAACGTAAGGCACCTACACCAACGTAAGGTACTTACCAGCAGGTAAGCTAAAAAAACAGTTCAGGACAAGGTACGCATCATGGCCAAATGCATAGATGAAGCCGATTTCTCCGAAACCGGCTACAGTTATACCCTCTCGCTGATATCCGGCAAATACAAACCGGTAATATTATACTGCCTTATGGAATATGAACCGGTAAGATTTAACGAGATGCAGCGCTATTTAAAAAACGTTGCCGATAAAACGTTAAGTCAGAATCTCAAAGAACTGGAAGCCGACGGTTTGATTATCCGCACGATGTATCCGCAAGTGCCTCCCAAAGTAGAGTATTCTCTGACCGAGCGCGGCCATTCACTGGTCAAGGTACTGGACAAACTGTGCGACTGGGGGCTGGAGAACCGTCCCAAGAAATAAACGCAGCCGACACATTAAGCTGCCGCAAGTCAAGGGCACTGAAAATAATACACGCGCATTTGCGGCACTTCAGCCCATGCAGACGATGCCCGTATATCCCCTATAGGCTGTGGCTGCCCTGCTCTCAGTTCAACAAGAATTTTCTTAAAAACAAACACCCTGCCACTTTAAGAATGGTAGGGTGCTGAACCTTTTATCATTCCGAGCATCAAAGCTCAGTTTTTGATGCTTTCGCCCTTAATCAACAGAGGAATCTGAGGACTGATAATAAGAAGTGCGATGCTCCATGCCCAGATAATCGCGGTAATCGTTCTCGGATATGCCATAGGGATTCGGCACAGCTACGCGATCCTGATGGATGCCCACCGCCTGGAACTCCGCTCCTTCTACAGCTTTGTCGTTATCAATATCGGTTGAGTAATCGCCTGTAGTATCATCATACATGGTGTTGTCCATTGTTCCCGTGGCGCTGTTATACGCATGGGCCAGCTCGTGGGCCGTTATCACCATGGAGTTGGTTTCAGACCAGGCCTCGCTGCTGTCATACATGTTGATATACAGGGGGTTTATGGAGACAACTGACCCCGTACCCGAGCCGGGGACTGCCTCACCGCCAAATGCGCCGTTCTCCTTAAGATCGCCATTGTTCGTAAACGACATAGCAAATCCGTTGTCAGCTTTGGTGCTGGTAATGAGCACATGCCTGCCGGCCTTCTTAAGCCCCTCAAACATAGCCTGCCCCGGCTCAATAGAGGCCATAGCTTCAAGATCGTCGCGCATATGATCGCGGAAGCGCTCCGTAGCCAGGGGAGAAACTATCACGTTGCTGGGGACTTTGCCAGGGTTCAGAACCTTGGCATCGGTATCGGCGCTGTCGGCCACAATATAGCCGCCTTCGGAAACGCGGATCTTATCGTTTCCGGCTCCGCCGTCAACAGTATCCCTGCCCGCGCCGCCGATCAGAACATCATCTCCGTCACCGCCGCTCAGCTTGTCGTCGCCTGCGTTGCCGAAAATAATATCGTTACCCGCGCCGCCTTCAACTGTGTCATCGCCACGTCCGGCGTTGATAAAATCATTGCCAGCGCCGCCATCTATGACATCGTTTCCCTCACCGCCGTAAATAACGTCGTTGCCGGCGCCGCCGCTGAGAATATCATTGCCCTTGCCGCCGTCGATAAAGTCGCGACCGTCTCCGCCGGTAATCGTATCGTGTCCGTCGTCGCCAAACAGCTCGTTATCGCCGCCGCGCACGCTGATACTGTCGTTGCCCTTGCCGCCGCGGATATAATCGTTGCCCTTGCCGCCTACAATGGTATCGTTGCCGCGTCCGCCCAGAATATACAGAGGAGTGGTAACGTTTTCGGAGGCCACAATGGTATCATCGCCGGCGCCGCCATCTATAACCAGATACTTGGCCTCATCGCGGTCGAACACCCGCTCTTTGCCGTTGACGCTGACGCTAATCGAACCATTCCTGAGCTGATCTATTCTGATGTCATCGCCAGCGTGCGTCCCTTTAACCACCGTATATCCACGGGGAGCATCACCATCGTGGAGGCGTTCCTTCAGGTCTTTTTTCAGAACTGCCTTGCCCATTTTCAGCTCGCTGGTAATTTCCTTAGCCTGATTTTTGACCGAGGCCAGCATATCCAGCAAGGATTCGCCGTCTGCGCCAAGGCTGACAGAATCCTGGGCTTGCATCGGCTGCTGCGTCGGCTGCGCGGATTTGCTTTCCTGCGCATCGGCAGTAGGACGCGTATTTATACCGGACTGGTATCCGGCGCTGTTGGCCACATCAGATATATTCATTTTATTTCCTCATCGCGGCGGTTTTATTATGGGCAGCCGCCAGGCTATTCTGCTAAGCTCGCGCCGAAGCTCGCACTGCCGTGAACCAAAGACTGGCGCACAGCGCTCGGCTGGCGAAGCTTATCTGCTCGGCCAGAAATGAGCATTTAGCGCAAACTTATACGGATGTATTATAAAATATATAAAGGCAATATACAACAGACGGAAGCCTCTTCAGAAAGCATAATTGATGTTAGGCTCAGAAATTAACATATTGGCAGTCTGATGGCGTTATGTTAAGCATTTGCGCACATAAGACCTCAAAGCACGTCCGACAAAAGCTTAAGTTAATGGCCTTGATTGGTCGGCATAGCTTATAATTATTTGGGACAAACACCCAAAGACAAGGCAAAAGGACAGGAAAATCTGGATTAACAGCGAAATAGTGGACAATATCGCTGTACTATTGTGCTTAGGATAGTACGATTAAAAGATACAGCCAAAACATTGCCACGGAGAGCCGCCCATGTCCACAATTATCCTTACCGAGAACGCCAACGTAGCCTTTCATCTAAAACGCTGCGAACAAGACCACAATTATCAGAAGGAAGGTACAGAGGTCTGGATACCGCGCAGCATCTACGTTATGCAGGAATGGGTTAGTAAACTCGCCAAGCGCTTCTTAAGGAAAGACTATCCGGACTGGCTCGTACTCAGCGAAATACAGGAGCACTTTTTATGGTATAAAATCATCTCCGATTGGCAAAAGGCCATCATTTCTCATAATGCTGA
>JAFSXO010000304.1 GCA_017444045.1 bacterium
AGCCAGACGCCAACGCTGTAGAGCTGGCTGAAGAGATGCGGTCCAGAATGGACGAGATCGCCCAGAACTTCCCAACCGGCGTGAACTATGAGGTCACCTACGACAGTACGATCTTCGTGAAAAAATCCATCGAAGAAGTGGTGAAGACCCTGTTCGAAGCTATCGAGCTGGTGCTGATAGTAGTGCTGGTCTTCCTGGGCAATTTCCGGGCCACGCTGATCCCCATTCTGGCGGTGCCGGTATCCCTGGTCGGAACCTTTGCCGGCTTTGCGGCTCTGGGCTTTACCATCAACCTCCTGACCATGTTCGGTTTGGTATTGGCTGTAGGTATCGTAGTAGACGACGCCATCGTGGTGGTGGAAGCTGTAGAGCTGCACATTGAAGAGGGCCTCTCGCCGATGGAAGCTACGGAAAAGGCCATGGACGAGGTTTCCGGACCGGTGGTCGCCATCGCTCTGGTGCTCTGCGCCGTGTTCGTCCCCGTGGCCTTTATGGGCGGCATGACCGGTACCATGTACAAGCAGTTCGCCGTAACCCTGGCGGTCTCGGTTATGCTCTCGGCTTTGGTAGCTCTGACCATGACCCCGGCCCTGTGCGCCATCATCCTGAAACCGCGCAACGCGGCCAAGGGTCCCATCACCAAGGTTTTCGATGCCTTCTTCGGCATATTCAACAAGTGCTTCAGCTGGCTTACCAGCATCTACGTCTTCATAGTGCGCTGGTGCATAAAGCTGGTCGTACCCGCTCTGCTGCTCCTAGCTCTGATCTACGGCGGCGCTTACGAGCTGATGACCACCACCGCCACGGGCTTTATCCCCAACGAAGATATGGGCAACGTTTCCATCTGCGCCACTCTGCCAGACGGTGCCTCTCTGGAGCGCACCAATGCGGTGTGCCAGCGCATCAATGCTGCGGTACGCAAGCACAGCGCGGTCGAGCACACCATCTGCCTGGTGGGCTATAACATCATCCAGGGCAACTTCGCCTCCAACGGCTGCGCGGTCATCGCCGTGCTCAAAGACTGGGACGAGCGCCCCGACAGCAAGGACAACGCCCAGGTGCTGGCCCACACCTTCCAGGCAGAGCTGAAGGACATCCACGAAGCCACGATTATGTGCGTCTGCCCGCCTCCAGTGCCCGGCCTGTCGCAGACCGGCGGCGTAACCATGGAGCTCCAGGACCGTGCCGGCGGTTCGGTACAGAACCTGGCCCAGTACACCAACGCCTTCTGCATGGACGCCATGCAGAACAAAGCCGCCTCTATGGCTTACACCTTCTTCCGTCCCAGCGTTCCCATTATCAACGTCGATGTCGACCGCGACAAGCTGATGGGTCTGGGCATTCCCATCAAGTCGGCCTTTACCGCCATGCAGGTCAACCTGGGCGGCTACTTCATCAACCAGTTCAACGATCTGGGCCGCACCTGGAACGTCTATCTGCAGGCCGATTCCCAATACCGCCGCACGCCTTCAGACATCGGCAGTATCTATCTGCGCACCAAAAACAACGCCATGGTGCCGCTGAGCAACGTAAGTACGGTTTCCGAGACCACCGGTCCCGACGTGCTCATCCGTTATAACCTCTACCGCGCTGCCGAGGTCAACGCCGAGCCCATCCCCGGACGCAGCTCTGGCCAGACCATCGCCGCCATGGAGGAGCTGGGCAAAAAGCTGCCTCAGGGCTACGGTTACGAGTGGACCAGTACGGCCTACCAGGAGAAGCTGTCGTCTGGACAGACTACGCAGATTCTGGGTCTGGGTCTGGCCTTCGTGTTCCTCTTCCTGGCCGCCCAGTACGAGAGCTGGGGCGTGCCCTTCGCGGTGCTGCTCTCCATGCCTACGGTTATCTTCGGCGCTCTGATCGGCGTCAACCTGGCGGGTATGGATATGAACATCTACGTGCAGATCGGTATGCTCACCCTGGTCGGTCTGTCAGCCAAGAACGCCATTCTGATCGTGGAATACGCCAAAGCCAACTACGAAAAGGGCATGGACCTGGTCGACGCTACTGTTGAGGGCGCGCGCCTGCGCTTCCGCCCCATCCTGATGACCTCGTTCGCCTTCATCATGGGCGTGGTGCCTCTGGCCCGCGCCGTGGGCGCCAGCGCTGTCTGCCGCAAAGCCTTAGGTATCTCGGTTATGTCGGGCATGCTCGCCGCCACGATCCTTGGTATTGTCGTCATTCCGGCGCTGTACGTGTTCGTGCAGAAGATAATCAACATCTTCACCGGCGATACGCGCAAGGTTAAGGCCTGCACCCCCGAAAACGACAAGGTGCCGGCAGCGTCTAACGCTGATGGCAAAGCCGAGCAGAAAGCTAAGCCCGAGGCTAAGGAAACGGCCAAAGCTGAGGCCAAGCCTGAGGCCAAGGCCAACGCGAAGGCTGAAGCGGCTGCAGAGGCAAAAGCTCCAAACGCTGCCGACAAGCCGAAATCAGAAGCTGAGGCTCCAAAGGACAAGGCCGGAAATAAGTCCTAGCGCATGCCGGACTGAAAGCACCGGAGAACATACCATAGCCTAAGCTAAACAGATGAGCGCCAGAGCAAATTTGGCGCTCATCTGTTTTAAGCTCGCCATTTACAGCCGGCATTGGCATGACACTGAAGCTGGCAGGGAAGACAGAGCAGCAACAGAGGTAGTATTCTGTTATAAGAGAACTTGCTCTAAAAGCACAAAAAAAGCAGAAAACGAAAGCCCGATGCTTACCTTACAAATTTAAGGAGACACTATTCATGAGCCAACAGTGTCCAAAATGCGGAGCCCTGCTGAAAGATACAGCCACCTTCTGCAACAAGTGCGGCCAGCGCCTTGGAGCTATAGGGACAGCGGGCGCACCGGTGCCTCAGAGCACGCCTGAACCAAATGCACAGCCACGCGTGCCGAGAGTGCTGAGCCCTGAACTGGCTCCGTCTGCGTCCCAGATCCGCCAGGAAAGCCAAGAAAGCGATTACGGCTACACCGAGGACGAAGAGACAGAGCAGGACGGCACTTCAGCGCCAGCCTCAAAAAAATCCTCCTGCTGCCTGTTCAGCTGTGCTTCCATAACCGGAATCTGCATCGTCCTGGCAGTAATAGGCATCGGCTTTCTGCTGTGGTGGGCTCCCTGGAATGATGAGCCGCCGCACGATCTGCCCGGCCTTCTGCCGCCCACGCCGACCAGCCGCAGCACCCCGAAGCCCAAAGCGACTAAAGCCCAGCCGCCCAGAACAAAGCCAAAGCAGACGGCCAAGCCCACCAAGGCAGCCAAAGCTAAGCCCGGAAAGGCGGAGCGTATCGCTATCGAAAAGGGGCAGAAGAGCTTTTCCGCTTCCTGCGGCGTAGAGGTCAGCTTAGGCATGTACAACAGCATAAAAGCGACCGAGGCCACGGTGAAGCCGCTCGCGGCCGACAGAAAGAGCGTGCCCGGCGGAGTGCGCCAGGCTTACAGCATCGATCTGCAGGGCTATGAGAAGTTCGACGATCTGATCACCATCTCGCTGCCTTACGACCCCAGCGGTACCGATCCCAAGAACGAAAAGGGCTCGGTCTTGGCAGAATACAAAGACAAGAAAACAGGGGAGTGGGTTGCTATCCCGCACAAGGTCGACACCGCCAAGCACGAGGTTATCATCACCACAGACCACCTGTCCGATTACTGCGTGACTACATTTACGGACAGCAATACACCTTACGCCAAGCTCAGCTCGCTGGAGTCGTATTATATAGACGATCAGACGGCCGTTGAGGTGCTGCAGGAATTCCAGCAGAAGGACGGAGAGCGCCCTCAGAGTGCCAGCCTCACCAAGCAGTTTTATGCCTCTCTGGTTCTGGTAGGCCGCTCAGGTATCCGCGCGGCCGCCGGCATGGACAAAGAGGATCAGCTGTCCAATCTGGACAAGGACGCCAGTGCCCTGATGTCCGTCAGCGAAGACAAATACGGCCTGCTCAACGATACCGTGGGCTGGCTGGGCGATGTGGCCAACCTCACCTCGTCTTATAAGCCCATTGCCGAGCTGGGCAGCAAGGTTTCCGACTTTACCCTGGGCCTTTCGGCGGCCTCGCTGTGCGCTACCGTGGCCAACCTGTACCGCGGAGAGGGCGATGTCCGCGATGCGGCTGGCCAGGCTATCAATCTTGTTTTCGGACGCGGCGGCTATTACTTCAGCAAATACGCCAGCGGAGCCATGAAGATCGCCAACATCGGCGTGGTCTTTATAGACTATTCGCTAGATCAGTTCCGCAAGGAAGCCGACAAGACATACAAGGAAGCCATCTTCAATGCTCTGGTCTACTACAATGAGCAGCTTAAGCCGCGCAGCGAGGGAGAGTGGTACACGCTTCTTTACAAGGCTTACAAGCAGACCGACGGCAACAAACAAAGATTCAGCGCCTTACTGCAGCACATCTTCACTGCCTACAGCGAGCGCTTCTTTGATGCCCCTTACCAGGATCAGACGATCTGCTCCAGGGAAGCAGGAGTAAGAGGCTATACTTCGGGAGAGTTTTATATCACCGAAGCGGCCAAAGCGTACTGCGTAAAGCAGTATGTGGCCCGCCTGGGGCAGAGCGAAATGATGCAGCGCGTATTCGAGCGCCTCTGCAAGCGCATAAGCTACGACTGCGACATAGAGATGGGCAAGCAGCTGGATTCTATACGCAGCTCTCTGAACGCACCGCTGGTCATCAAAATTGCCGAAGATGCCCAGGGCAGCGAGCACAAATACGCCAACGGCTATGCGGTACTGCGCTCGCAGCATGGCAGAAAAGCGGGCTGCTGGAAGGTGCGCCTGGACAGCAGCGGCTGCGCCACCGTAAACGGCACGGTATTGGGATATATCCAGGCGGGCATACCCAGTGTCTTGGAGGTATGGACAGCCAAGGGAAACCCCGACAGCGACACGCCTGACGCTTCCGTCAGCTTCAAGGTCAGCCAGAAGGTGACCACCATAAAGGTGGAAAGCAATCTGTCCAAGAAGCCCTCGCCGCTTCCCTCTAAGAAAGTGTCAGAGCCGACAGCAGGCAAGCCCGCCGTAAAAAAATCAATCAGTTACATTTACCTAATTCCCAAGCAGATGCGCAAGCCCAGCGGAGAGCGCTTCGGAGCGCTGTATCCTCTTTCTTCCTATCTTAACGAAATTAAAGAAAGGGAAGAGAAGAATCTGAAGGATGGTGAAGAGCTCCATAAAAACAACCTAGCCAAATGGCACAAATCAGAGGGCTATAAAAAGATAAAAGAGCGCATCCGCATCTGCGAAGGCAAAGACAGAGAAAAGCTGGCCAAGTGCTTCGGCTGGCGCTGCGCTATCAGATATGGCGGCGACGGCACCAACAAGGGCGTGCTTGAGCTAAAAAGCTGTAACAACAGCTATTTATTCAGCGGATACGGAGGCTATAACTGCGGATGGGGATGCTATATGACCAGCGGCACCTTCGACGAGGGCTCGATGACCTTCACGGGCAAGGGCACCTGCTACGATGCGCCGCGCGAAGGCCATAGGCTTAGCAAAGGCGTCAGAGAAAGGGAAGTGTCGGTACATATCTCTCCCAGCGGAGCGACCTACGGTGACCGCAGCTTTGATGTTTTTGTCGATCCCAAGGGAAAAACCCAGATTTTTAAATAATATCGGCAACTGTCTTACAATATCTTTTAATAGGAGAATAAGCTAATGTTTCATTACGAGTACAAGCCCGTAAACGTATGCTCCCAGCTTATCCAGCTAGATTTGGACGGCGATACTGTGCACAACGTACGCTTCTTAGGGGGCTGCAATGGCAACCTAAAGGCCATCGGCAAGCTGGTCGAGGGCATGAACGCCGAGCAGCTGGTAAAGCTTCTTAGCGGCAATACCTGCGGAAATAACTACACCTCCTGTGCCGATCAGCTGGCTATTGCGGTCAAAAAGGCCCGAGAAGCCCAGAATACTTCTGCTATTAGTTAGCATTTTTTATTAGCCATAAGACGCGGAAGCTAGGGCAGCTGCTCAGGCTTTTGCGGACAGAAAACAAGGCCATTGACACTGGAAAGGATGGTGTTTTGATAATGGCAAGGAATGCCGGAAAACGCTGGGCCTGGCTGCGCAGCTTTTCCTTCTTATTTGCGCTGCTGACCATAATCGGCATCGCGGTCAGCGGATGTACCGAAAAGGATCGCGAGGGAGGCAATTATCATCACGATGATACCGATCTCATAGACGTATACGCCGATATAAGCCAGCTCGACGAGTTAGATTATACCGAAGTGTACCTTGAGATATTCGGCCAGGATCCCGTACTGGCAGAGATTGACGAGGACGGCCACATTATTATCGCCAGAGAGCAGAAAGACGGCACCGTAATCAAGTTCAGGCTGATCTTCAGAGACGCTGAAGGCAACGATGTTGCGGTATACGACAGAACGCAGGACGGCCTCGTGGTCACAAATGGCGGCAGCAGCAAGCAGGTTATCGTCATCAGACCCAGCGATGTGATCCCTGTCCAGCCTCCCGGCTCAGAAAAAGCCGACGTCTATGCCGACGTCAGCGCATTAGAGCTGGAGTATGACGAGGTTTACGCTCAGTTCTCCGCAGAGGATGAGCCTAAGCTGCTTACCGTTGACGAGAACGGCCTAGCCCTGCTTGCCGAACAGGTTCCCGTTGCCAGCGTCATTCAGTTCAGGCTGATCTTCAAGCTCGCCGACGGTTCCGATGCCGGCACCTACGACAAGCTGGAAGACGGCGTGCCCGTAATCGCCGACGAAAACGGCAGGTGCATTATTCCCGTCACCGGCGTAACTCCTCCCGGTCCCATCCCTGAGCCTACGCCGACTCCCGAGCCCACACCGACTCCCTCTCCGAGTCCCAGCCCGGAGCCAGGAGATACCGTAGACGTTTACCTCAAGCTGGACGGCATTCCCAATGTCGAGCAGGTCAGCGTATTTGCCGACGACTGGAATGACGAGGCAGCGGCACAAGGCGACCCAACGCCCATCACTCTGGATGAGAACGGCGTCAGCACCGAGCCTATTGCCGTGAGCAAAAAAGCCGGCGACAAGCTCGCACTCTGCGTCTATCTGGAGCAGAAGCAGCTAGAGGTAACCTATAACGGCGACTGGCACGACGGCGATTCCGATTGGGAGGTTATCTTCTGTTACGAAAACTTTGCGCCCGAGGAAGGCGGAACCGGAGTCGTAATACCTGATCCGGACGAGAGCGGCACTTCCCTTATCACCCTCAGCTTTGAGGACGATATGGCCATCAACGGCGATACCCTGGTTACCTACGATCTGAGCGGTATCACCAACGATTGGACCGGCGAGGAATACGAGCCAAACTATATCCTGATCTGCGTGTACGAGACTGAGACTACCGGTGCAGGCTGCTTCAAGGCCACGCTGCGCAAGGATGGCGACGGCTACGCGCCCGTTTATCTGCGCGATGCTGAGCCAGGCACAGAGTATTACGCCATTTACGCCCTCGTCAATCTAGAGGTCGACGCAGACGGCGAGTTAGTCCGCGACGATGACGGCGAAACCATCTGCCATACCTTAGCGACCGACCAAGCCGATACGGTGCTGATACCTGATGGCGACACCGAGCTGACCATTGAACTGACAGACGATAACTTCTAAGGACTTTGAGGCTTAGCTGAAAGGCCAGCAGCTTATTTGGCTAATGCCTTCATTAAGTCAGAACGCCGTTTAGGGAGATGCTGATTATTAGTCAGCATCTCCCTAAATACTTTTAAAATACTCTAACGACCAACACAAGGCCGGCAATTATTCTTGAACAAGCCCTCTTCCCAAGCAAGGTTTAGCCTCCCGATGTAGAATTAAAAATGTTTATACCGTATTAGATTTTGGGCGAGGTACGATAATGAGCATTAATCCTTTACACTCGGGAATAGCCGGCAGCTACGCACCTACTGAAGCAACAGCCAAAGCGGCACCGCCGCAGCACAGCGCACAGCAGGCACCATCTGCCCCGGAATCTGCCTCCGATAGGGTAACCCTGACCGCAAGCTCATCAGACGATAAGCCCAAGGCAGCCGCTCAGCCTCGCCCCGAGAATAAGCCTGCAGCCTCTCCCAAAGCAGCCGATACGCCGAGCGCCAGCGGCGCAGGGCAGGCTAAAGCTCCTGCCGCCAATACTGCGGCCAATCCCAGCGTGCCCGCCTCGGTGCAGACCGGCAGCGGCGAAGAGTGGCATGTGGCCGGGGCTTCCTCTCAGGCGGCTCCTGCCAACGTAAGCAAAGATGCCAAAGAGCTGGCAGACACCATGCCCAGCCCCGACCGCCAGAATCCCATTTTTGCCACGGCTACCGACGGCAACGATGAGATATACATCACTGCCGGCGAAAACAATGGCCTGATCATCACCATCAACGGGCAGGAGACTAAGTATGACGCCAGCGTGCTTTCGCGCCTGGTCATCGACGGCGGCAAGGGCGACGACCGCATCACCGTAGACGAAAAGGTTACCCAAAGCCTGCGCCTAACCGGCGGCGAGGGCAACGATTATATTATCGGCGGCTCTGGCGGCGATATAATTTTTGACAATTACGGATCGAACACCATAAACGGCGCGGCCGGCAACGATGTTATCATAGCCCACGGAGTCGATCTCAAAGACGGCCAGGGCAACCGCTTAGAGGGCGGTGCCGGAGACGATTACCTAGAGGGCGGCAACGGCAAGGATTATATGAGCGGCGGCGACGGCTATGACGTAATCTACGGCTTAGGCGGCGACGATGAAATTCACGGCGGAGCCGGCAACGACTACCTCGACGGCGGCGAAGGCAACGATACCATCTACGGCGACGAGGGCAACGACAACCTCATCGGCGGCAAGGGCGATGACGTCCTGCGCGGCGGCGCCGGAGACGATCTGCTGATCGGCGCTTCGGGAAGCGACAGCATTAACGGCGAAGGCGGAAACAACCGCATTATCAGCAGCGGCGATATGGATACGATAAACGCCGGAGCAGGGGATTCCGTGCAGACGATAACCACCGTGCCCATGACGCGCTATGTCAGCCCCTGGGGCAAGGACGATTACGAGGAGACCCGCGTGCGCTCGGATTTGGAGACCCTGGCCAACACCGAAAACGGGCAGCTGTATTCCCAGACTATGTTCGATACGGGCCACAACACCGATATCCGCATGACCGTGGGCGGCAGCTCCTGCCGCTCTGACGACGGCTGTGACGTGCCCGGCGTAGGCAGCGATTCGACCATTTATTACGCTTTCAGCAAGATCGCGCTAACCGGCGATGTGCCGTGGGCCAACAGGGCGCCCATCGTCAGTCTGTTCCACGAGATGTGCCACTCCTACAACGCGGCTCTGGGCAATATGGACCGCAACTTCTACGATTATGACGGAAACAAGGTGCGGTCACAGGACGGTCTGCGCGGCGTGGAGTTCCAGGCTGTGGGCATTCCCAATCCCAGCGTGACGCCCAATCCGACCCTGATGACGGAGAACAGCCTGCGCGAGCTGTTCGGCTACGAGCGCCGCGAGCGGTACTAAGCTGCGCAGTAGCGCGCTTCACAATGAGACCTATAGCCAAAACGCTGGTCAGACTGTTCAAGGCAGACGAGCTTAACGACAAATCAGACGCTGAACTATTTAAGCTAATGCAGGACAGCAGCTCGGCTCAGACACCCGCATCTTAACGGGCGAGATGTGCTAAAGAAATACGCAATAAACAGAATCCAAAACTTGCAGTTGCTATATTTATTTCCTTTTTAGTACAAGCCTATTGCCTGTATCGGAAACAGTTTTATAGCTCCGCAGCTTATCTAATGCGTCTACGCCACCAGCAGCTACAGCAATTGCGAACGCAGCAGCTGTAGCCGGTGCCCCCAACACGCCTACAGCTGCAAGTCCAACCGTTATACCAGCAGGTGCCGCTGTGCCACCAGACAATAATGATACCAAAACGGCCCCGCTAATTGCGCCTATTGCAATAGCCCAAGCGACCTTGCCAGCGGCTCTTATCCTAATTACTTTATTTTTCAGGTCGCCCTCGATAATTATTTCATCGTCCTGCCGCTTTATCGCTTCGCCTAATTCCTTTTCAGTCTTTACCGCTGCTGCCATAGCTTTCCTCATCAAAAAGACCAGCGCAGCATGCTCCGCATTCACAGAAGCTTACTGCGCCGGTGTTATGCAAAACTATACGCCAAAGGCAACGTTTTAGAACGTCTCAGGATTTACATAACTGTAACGCTCAGACATATGGAAATAGTCACGGAAATCGTTCTCCGTGCAGCCATAGGGATTAGTTACCACAACGCTGTCATCGTGGATACCGACCGCCTGGAACTCAGCTCCCTGAACAGCGCGGGGATCTCCCAGGAGGATATTTCACCGGTATCGTTGTTGTAAACGGTTCTGTCCATGGTTCCCGTGGCATTATTGTAAGCGTGGCACATCTCATGGGCCATGATGAGCATATTGTTCTGGGCAGAGTAAGAAACTGACGCATATCTAGGGTCTATGACCGCAAAATCGATAAAGGCGGGATTGAGCTGAATAACGCTGTCGGTACCGGCACCGGCTTCATAAGTGCGGGTGCCGTCGGGATTTTCGGTTATGATAGCATCGCCTGCACCCAAATCAACCGGTGTACACGTTCCATTATTCATGGCGAAGTACTCAAACGTCACAGTATGCCCGGAATCGGTGATATTGGTAAGCAGCTCCTGGCCGGGCTCTATGCAGGCAAACGCCTCGAGGTTATCATTTACGATACCGGCAAAGGCCTGATAAGTTTCATCGTCCAGGGTAAACTCAAAGGCTTGCGCACCATATCTGTATGTCATGTTTGGAGAGACCTTAAAGGTATCGTAAGAAACGCTGATCGGATCCAAGGCCATCGCGTCATCGTTGGCGCCGGCATTCAGCACCTGATCGTGCCCGTGATCGCTGTCGGTATAGCGGATAATGTCGGCATCGGCATCGTCTCCGGCATCGACAATGTCATTGCCGTCGCCAGTGGCTATGGTGTCCTGCCCCTCGCCGCCATAAATCTCGTCATCGCCAGACAGGCCGAAGATTATATCGTTGCCGGCATCGCCATACACTTTATCGTTGCCAGCGCCGGCATTGACGAAGTCGTCACCTTCGCCGCCGACGATAGTGTCATTGCCCTCGCCGCCGTAAATGACATCTCCGCCCAGGCCGCCATCGATCACATCGTCACCGTCGCCGCCTTCTATGTAATCGCGCCCCGTGCCTCCGTGAATAGCATCATTGCCGGCATCGCCATAGAGACTGGTTTCGCCGCCAAACGCCACGATAACGTCATCGCCGCCGTTGCCATGGACGGTGTTTGTTCCGGACATGACCATTATACTGTCGCTGCCGTCATTGCCATTAATCTGATTCGTTCCGGAATAGGCCACGATATTGTCATCGCCGTCCATACCGTTAATTGTATTATATCCGCCAGATACCGTCAGACTGTCGTCGCCAGCGCCGCCATTAATCGTATGAATCCCGCCGAGAGCATAGACATAATCATTGCCGTCATCGCCATTAATCAAATTCGCGCTGGTATTATTGCTGACGATAACCGCATCGTCACCGTCGCCGCAATTGATAACGTTCTCAACATAACGGTTAGAATATGAGACCGATTCAGCACTTCTGGAAGTTTCATCGGTGAGACTTATAAAGTCATCGCCGCCGTTAGCGTAAATTACGCTTCTGCCGCCGTTGTCGCTAATCGTATCATTGCCGTTGCCGGTGATCATGGCGTCATCGCCCAAACCGCCGCTTATGGTATTGTCGCCAGCGCGGTCGATGATTACGTCGCAACCGGAGCCGCCCTGAATATTGTCGTTGCCTTCGCCGCCGGTGACAAACAGCTGGGTCGTAACACTCTCCTCAGCCTGAATACTGTCATCGCCGGAACCGCCATTGATTAAAATCGCCGGCTTGCGCTCTGACTGCCCCTGGGCGACATCAGCACCAGCAGAAGTGCCCTGAGGCAGAACGTCAGCGCCTGAGCCACCATAATTAAGCTCATCGCGGCCTGATCCGCCAGCGTCAATGTAGTCATTGCCCATGCCGCCAGTTGTTCTCAGTCTATCGTTGCCATCACCGCCCTCGGCAATTACGTCCTTAGCAGCGGAACTGGTATAAATCTCATCGGAGGAATGAATAGATATGCTGTCGTTGCCCTCGCCGGCATCAACAATTAGGCGCTGCGCCTCCTCGGCAGAGTAGCGGGTTTCCTCGCCGTTGACGATTACCGAATACGAACCATCGGCCCCCACGGTAATGTCGATAACATCGTCGCCATCGCTGCCGGCAATGTTTACGACACCTTCATCGTCTATGCCCAGCTCGTCCATAGCCTGCGTAAGCAGCTCTGTATCGCTGCTGGCTTCGTCCTGGGCCCAGCGTTCGGCATATTCGGCTATGTCGATATCTTCCTGAACCTGAGAATCACTGCCAGCGATTCCGCCCGATAAAAGACCGCCTATATCTATGCCATTAATCGAGATGCCTGTATCTTTTTCAGCCTC
>JAFSXO010000305.1 GCA_017444045.1 bacterium
CGTCACCCGCTTTCCGCCCGAGCCCAACGGCTATCTGCACATCGGCCATGCCAAGGCTATATGCCTAGATTTCGGTCTGGCCAAGGATTACGGCGGGCGCTGCCATCTGCGCATGGACGATACCAATCCCGAAAAAGAGGATAACGAGTATATCAATTCCATTCAGCAGGACGTCAAATGGCTGGGCTTCGATTGGGGCGAGAATATGTTCTTCGCTTCCAGTTATTTTGAACAGCTTTACCAGTTCGCCGAGGAGCTAATTCGCAAGGGCAAGGCTTACGTTGACGATTCCAGCGCCGAGGAGATCCGCGCCGCTCGCGGTACCCTGACCGAGCCGGGCAAAGAAAGCCCCTATCGCAACCGTACCGTGGAGGAGAACCTCGACCTGTTCCGCCGTATGCGGGCCGGTGAGTTTGAGGACGGTTCCCGCGTCCTGCGGGCTAAAATAGATATGGCCCATCCCAACATCGTCATGCGCGACCCTACCCTGTACCGCATTCGCCGCAAGGCCCACGCCCGCACCGGCAATGCCTGGGTAATTTACCCCATGTACGATTTTACCCATTGCCTGTCCGACTCTATCGAGGGCATCACCCATTCTCTGTGCACTCTGGAGTTTGAGAACAACCGTCCCCTGTACGACTGGGTGCTGGAACAGCTTGACCGTCCCTGCCGTCCGCGCCAGATCGAATTTGCCCGCCTGAATTTAGAATCGACCATCGTTAGCAAGCGCAAGCTGCTGCAGCTGGTGCGCGATCACCACGTCAATGGCTGGGACGATCCGCGTATGCCGACTCTGGCGGGTATGCGCCGCCGCGGCTATACCCCGGAATCTATCCGCCTGTTCTGCGAGCGCATCGGCATCAGCAAGGCCGAGACCTGGATCGCCTGGTCGGAGTTTGAGAAGGCTGTGCGCGACGATCTGAACCCCAAGGTCCCCCGGGTTATGGGCGTGCTGCGTCCCCTCAGAGTGATCATCGATAACTATCCAGAGGATAAGACCGAGTATTTCGAAGCTCCTTATTTCCCCGACGATCCGCCGAAGATGGGCGATCGCCAGGTGCCCTTCACTAAAGAGATCTTTATCGAGCAGGAAGATTTCATGGAGGAGCCCATACCTAAGTTCTTCCGTCTGTCTCCGGGCCGCGAGGTGCGTCTGCGCC
The DNA here is from genome assembly GCA_017444045.1 of bacterium. Taxonomy (GTDB): domain Bacteria; phylum Vulcanimicrobiota; class Xenobia; order Xenobiales; family Xenobiaceae; genus JAFSXO01. Next base: position 1,164 of record JAFSXO010000305.1, read on the forward strand.
GCGCCTATATCGTGAAATGCGTGGGCGTTGACAAGGATGAGACCGGCAATGCCGTAGCGGTGCACTGCACTTACGATCCCGAATCCCGTGGCGGCAATCCCGCCGATGGCCGCAAGATCAAGGGCACGCTGCACTGGGTCAGCGCCAGCGCTTCCATTAAGGCCGAGGTGCGCCTTTACGATCGGCTCTTCGCCGCTGAGCATCCCGCCTGCACCGAGGGTGTCGATTTCATCGACGAGCTAAATCCCAACTCGCTGGAGGTCCTCAGCGAGGCCAGGGTTGAGGCCAGCATGGCCAATACCAAGGCCGGCGATCGCTTCCAGTTTGAGCGGCAGGGCTATTTCATGGCCGATCAGGACAGCACTGCGGAGCATCTGATCTTCAACCGCATCGTAACCTTAAAGGATACCTGGGCTAAGATCAGCAAAAAGTAGCTTAGGCAGCAAAAAACAGCCAAGGACTGGCTCTTAGAGGCCCTTGGCTGTTCCTGTGCCAGATAACTGCCGCGTTCGCGGGGATACGCATTATAAATGCTGTCCTAGAGAATGCGGCAGCTTCGCTTTTAAGGCGTTTGTCTGATCGATGATAAGAAGCTTTGGGCGCAGCAATGGCTTATTAGCTTTTTGCTTTGCCTTTGGCGGGAGCGTTTGCCTTTGGGTTGGCCTTGATGCTCAGCTTGCTGCCCTGACTGAGATATTTCCTATTAAGCACGAAGCTGCCCTGGCTGTCGCAGCTGCCTATTTTGACGCCATCGATGTATACATCTGCGTATGGCGGACCAGAGATAGTCATTTGCGTAACGGGCTTTACGTCAAGGCGTATGGATTTATCAGAATCTTCAGGGGTGAGCGTGGTGCTTGTTGCATTGGCTTCGTACTGACTATCAACAGCTTTGACTGTGATTTTTTTGCCTAAAGGCACGGTAATTTGCCCTTTGCCGTTTTCAAGCGATGTCAATGCTATTTCTGTTTCGTTGGCGAAGACCTTGACAAGAAGTACTGTACCCTGCAGATCGGCGCCGACCGCATTGATGTGCAGGGTTCCGTTTGTCTGTCTGTTGGGTAAAATAGCCCAGCCATGTGTTAGGATTAAGCTTAAGCCCCCTGCCAATAGCGAGATGAATAGGAAAATCACCCAGCCGCACGATCTGCGTTTTTTAGGCTCAGTATTATCCTGCGGCTGTTGATCCGTTGGTTTTCCATCTTTATCGAGGAATACTTTAACGGTTGCGTCGCTGTCGGATGAGCTGGGAGGCAGGCCGGGTATTTTACCTCTTTTAGCAGGCTTTGGAGGAGGCTGCTGAGCCTCGATCGGAGCTGGTGTGGCTTCGGGGGCTTTAGGCGGATCTGCTTCGCTGACGTTAGCTTTAACCTGAACAGGCTGAAAGCTGTTAGGCTGGATGGACTGAAGGCCGCTGGATTTTGGCTCAGGCTGATTGGCGAATATTTTTATGGTATTGTCATTATATGAGACCTGCTTGGGGACAGTTCTGGGGCGCTGCTGAGTAGGCTGTGACACAGGGAGTCTGATCGCGCCGACAGGGGCCTGAATATAATTTGGTGTTATAGGTGCTTGGTTTCTTGGCGGGACGTTAGACTCGTTAACATTTGGTCTTACAGCATTCTGAGAGATGGAGCCGATAGGCGCTGGAACGGGAATAATTGGCTTTCTGTTTTGGGCGCTGACTTGTCCATTGGCGGCTGGGGGCATTATTTGTAGCGGTTTTTCAGCGGCTTTCGCTGGAGTGGGAATATGCTGTTTACTGTCTTGGGCGCTGACTTGTCCGTTCGCTGCCGGGGGTATTGTTTGAAGCGGTTTTTCGGCAGCTTCTGCTGGGGTGGAGATGGATATCCCGCTTTTGCTGTCTAAAGTGTTATCCTGGCTGTTCGTTTCAAGGCTCATTTCCTGAAAGCGCTTTTCGGCATCTTGAACTGAGGCGGAAGGCTGGGTGGGCAGGTTGCGCTGGCGTGTAAATACGTTAATGCCCGCAGTTTCATTGCGCAGCAGACTGCTGTTTCCCGACGGGGGCTGAGGTGCTGTAGCTGGAGCAGCAGAGACAGTATGAGTTTTATCGGCTACAGAAGCTGTGTCGGGTGGAAGCTCTTCTTCGTTGGTCTTGAGACCGGTCTCAATTTCTTCGGCGATATCTTCGGCGGATGAAGGGCGTTCGAGAGGATCAGCCATCATACAGCGCGCGGTTAAAGTTTCCAGCCATGTTGGCAGACTAGGAACTAAAGCTCGCAGCTCTGGAATTTGCGGCAGTGCCGCTCCCGGCTTGGCTACTAGGCCTTTTGGGGGAACCTGTCCTGAGATCAGGTAATATAGCAGTGCTCCCAAGGAGAAAATATCTCCGGCTGCGGTAGGTTTATTGCCATCCCATTCAGGAGCGCGGAAACCAGAACGGTTCTGATTGCTTTGGTGATTAGGATTATGAGCCGCTAAAAAGCTAGAGATAATAAAGTCAGTTACCACGATTTTTGTGTTTTCTCTGCCAAAAATAATATTCTCCGGAAGCAGGTTGCCGTGGTAAATGTCTAGGCTATGCGCGTAGGCTATGGTTTGAGCGACAAA
>JAFSXO010000306.1 GCA_017444045.1 bacterium
CGAGCGTGGCGTGCGGCGTTTTTTTGCGCTTTCTGCCGCGCAAAACTGGGGTCCCGGGAGGGGCTGGCTTAATATCGGTGGTCTTGAGCGCCGGCACCGGTTCGGGGATGGGCTTGGCCTCCTCATCTGGAGCCAGACTGCTCATCTTCAGCGCTTCGGCGACCGCTTCTGCCAGGCTTTGGGCGGCCACTGGGGACAGATTCTGCAGCTTTTCCCAGTCGCTGCTGCTGCGCATGGCCTCGGCCAGTTCTTTGGCGGCTTTGCGGGCTGTCTGTAGGGATTCGCTGCGGGCCCGGGCTAAGTCGGCTAAATGCTTGCGCAGGCCCCGCATCATGCCGTGGGTGCTGCTGCGCGCCTCGGCTACGATGGCCTCGGCCTGCTCGCTGGCGTTTTTAAGAATGCTCTGCTTTTCCAGCTCGATATCCCCTGCCTTAATTGCGTATTCCTGGCGCAGCTGCTGCGCTTCGGCCAGCTCTCGCTGCAGACGGGCTTTTAGAACTTCGCTTTGGCGGCGCTCAGCATCGAGGTCATTGAGCAGGGTATCTACTTCGGTGTGGTTTTTGCTCATCAGCGAACGGGCCCGCTTTTCCAGGGCTGCCGGAAGGCCGAGATTTCTGGCGATGCGTATAGCGTTCGATCTTCCTGGCACCCCCATCAGAATGCGGTAAGTAGGGGCCAGGGTATTGCCGTCAAACTCAACGGCCGCGTTTTCAAAGCCCTCGGTGTTTGAGGCAAACGCTTTAAGCTCCGACATGTGGGTGGTGACGATAGTGTAGCAGCCGTGATTGTGGAAATATTCGAGCAAGGCCTTGCCCAGGGCGCTGCCTTCGGCGGGATCGGTTCCGGCGCCCAGCTCGTCTATGAGCACCAGAGTCTCCGGGCCGGCCTTGGGCAGAATGTTCAGAACCTGGCGCAGATGCGCCGAGAAGGTCGAAAGGCTCTGGTCGATGCTCTGTTCATCGCCTATGTCGGCCCAGATCTCGCTAAGAAATGGCAGGCGGCTGCCCGTTGCGGCGGGTATAGGCATACCGGCTAGGGCCATTATAGCGAGCAGGCCTATGGTCTTTAGGGCAACAGTTTTGCCGCCCGTATTGGGGCCGGTTATGACCAGAGTGCGCTTGTCCTGGGTAAGCTCTACAGATGAAGGAACGGTCTTTTTGCCGAGCTGATGCACCAGCAAGGGATGGCGGGCTTCGACTAAGCGCAGATCTGCGCTGGCGGCGATCTCGGGAACGGTACTCTGGCTGCGCTCCGCGTATGCGGCTAGGGCCAGCAGGGCGTCCAGCCAGGCCAGCTCCTCAGCGCTGGCCTTCAGCTCGTTGGCCTTGGCGGCGATAGCCCCGGATATGCGCATCAGCACAGCTTCGGTCTCGCGGGCTTCGTCGAGCACGGCTGCCCTCCAGCGGTTGCCCAAATCTACGGCGGCCAGCGGCTCCATGAAAACAGTGGCTCCGGTGCTGGACTGATCGATAACAAGCCCCTTAAACGCGGAGCGGTATTCCACCTTGACCGGCACTACATAGCGCCCGGAGCGCACGGTCACGACGGCTTCCTGCAGCATTTTGGCGGTGTCGCGATTGTGCAGTACCTGACTGAGCAGATTCTTCAGCCTGTCGCGCAGGCTGATAGCTTCCTGGCGCAGCTGGCGCAGCTTGGAGGACGCCGAATCGCGCACCGTACCTTCTGGGGATATGCTGCGGGTTATCAGCTGCTCCAGAGGCACAAATGAGCCCAGACGCAGGGCGTGGTCGCCAAGACGCGGATAAATATCGGCGTGGTCGCGCAGATATTTTCCCGCCTGGCGCGAGGCAACCGCCAGAAGGCCGATCTGCCAAATATCGCTGGCGGCAAGCGTGCGCCCCTTCTCCGCGCCGAGAATGGCTTCGCGGCAGTCATTTAGGCCGTCTGCTCCGATGCCGGAAGCCTCGCTGTATAGGCTGATAGCTTCCAGCACCTCCTGCTGGCGCTTAAGCAGGCTGTCTAGGTCTTCGCAGGGCAGAAGGCCTTCTATTATCTCATGCGCAGGCGTCCAGTGGGTATAGCCCGCAATAATATCCAAAACTTTGCCGTATTCGAGTACCCGGCGTGACTGTTCATCCATCATAGCTGCGTTACGTTCGCAATTTGCGCTGAAATTCCCTGGATTTTGCGGGCTATAAGCTGAGCGCAATACTCGCGGGTCTGCGGTTTGTCAACCTCGGCGCTGTGCATTATCTCCATATCTGTAAAAAACTTGGGCAGTTCTCCTGGCTGCAGCAGATAGTTTCCGCTGCTCTGGGGACGATAGCGCAGAAACTCGATAGTATAGGTTTCGTACAGCAGCACTCCCCCGGGACGCAGGGCCTCAGTCAGTACCGGGCAGAGCGAGGGCTGCCAATAGCGGGTGACTACTATTGAATCGTATGGGGCGCCAGGGAGAGAAAGGCTGTCCAAATCCCAGCAGATGAAATCCGGATTTAAGCTAGCTTCGGAGGCCCACTGCCTGGCTTTGGCGATAGCTGTAGGAGAGCGGTCTATTCCGGTGACCTGAAAGCCCTTCGAGGCCAGAAACAGCGAGTTGCGCCCCTCGCCGCAGGCAACATCTAAGATGCGCGGGCCTTCCAGCCTGTGCCAGTTTTCCAGCAGCAGGCTGTCGGGGACGTGGCGTTTGCGCCCGGGACGGCTGTAACGCTCCTCCCATTTGAGATAGTCATGTGATTCCGTCTGTGATTCTGTCGATTTCATTTGCCCAACATATTATTTAAGCTGTTCACTATACCTTGATCCGCGCTACCTTGCCCCAAGGTGGCTTCACGTCATCATTGTTAATCAGCCACAGAGTCGGGATGCCGTTAACCAGAGTTTCCTGAGGGAATGGTGCGTAGCCGTCCGTCAGAATGATAATGCTGGCAGGCGGGTTATCCTCCATGTGCTTGGCGACATACTCAAAGATGATCTGAAAGTCCGTGCCGCCTCCGCCCGCCGGACGGATGGCGCGAAACTCCTCTTCGTCATTAAAGGGCTGGGGCTCGATTATCGCCGCATCGAAGAAGCCCAGCCATCCCTTAAGCTTGCCGTTATACTGGTCGATGGCCCCCTTGATCTCGGAATAGGCCGCTGTTATCTGGGCATCGGACATGGAGCCGGAGGTGTC
>JAFSXO010000028.1 GCA_017444045.1 bacterium
CTGGATGCCGGTGCCAACAGCGCAGAGGCTGCCCAGTGGCTGGAAAAAGCCCGACGCCAGGGCTCCCGCCAAGCCCAGCTGCTCTTGGGCTGCCTCTATCGCGACGGCCAGGGCGTGCCCCAAAACGCAAGCCAGGGACTAAAGCTTATCCAGGAGCTAGCCGAGAAGGATTACGCTCCCGCCCAGTACGAGCTGGGATGCATGTACCTCAGCGGAAAAAGCATAGCCAAGGACGCAGAAGCGGCGCAGGAATGGCTGAAAAAGGCCGCTGACCAGAATTACGGAGAAGCCCACTGCAAAATAGCGCTGATGTACCTTGAAGGCAACGGCGTGGCCAAGGACCCGGCTAAGGCCTTAACCTGGCTTCAGCAGGCGGTCAAGCAGAACAGCCCCACCGCGCAGCGACGCTTGGGTATGATGTACCGCGACGGCAAGGGTGTAGGCAAAGACATTGCCCAGGCTCTTACTTACCTGGAACAGGCGGCCCGGCAGGATGACTCCCGCGCCCAGTTCTTCGCGGCCTGCATTTATGACAATGTAACTCCCCAAGGCCAAGAAGCGAACACCCCCCAAAAGCTGCGCGACCACGCCAAAGCGCTGCAGTGGCTGGAAAAGGCGGCCAATTCGGGCGACAGCGATGCCCAATACGCCCTGGGACAGCGCTAAAGACAGGGCAGATATGTGGCCAAGGACGGAGAGAAAGCCATAGAATGGCTGGAAAAAGCCCGCCAGCAGGGGAACAATGCCGCCCTGCTCTCTCTGGGTGCCATGTACGAGAAGGGCGACGGCGTCCAAGCCGATGGCGACAAGGCCGTGGAGCTGTTCACCATTGCCGCCAAGCGCGGTGATGTGCGCAGCCAGGTGCATCTGGGAGAGATTTACGAAGCCGGCAAAATCGTACCCTGCGACTATCAGAAAGCCATGGACATTTACGCCCAGGCGGCAAAGCAGGGCTACACCAGCGGCACCTTCCACCTAGGGAAAATGTACGAACAGGGGCATGGTGTAGCCAAAGACCTAAAAAAAGCCAGGACGCTCTACGAAGAAGCCGCCCAAAAGAAAGACCCCGACGCTTTAGCGGCCTTAGGCAGCCTCTACTACACAGGGCGCGGCGTCAGCGTCGATGCAGGCAAAGCCGCCAGCTATTACTTAGCCGCCGCCAAACGCGGCAACACCGCCTCCATGGGCATGATGGGTCATTTCTACGAGACCGGCGAGGGCGGCGTTCCCCGCGATATGGGCAAAGCTGTGGACATGTATACCAAAGCCGCCAAACAGGGCGATTTCCTCTGCCAGTACGCTTTGGGCGAGATATACGCCAAGGGTCAGGGCGTAAGCGCTGACTACAAAAAAGCCTTTGCCTTTTACAAAATGGCCGCTGAAAACAGCGAGCCCCGCGCCCAGATCGCCCTGGGGCAGATGTACGAAAGCGGGCAAGGCGTCGGCCAGGACCTTAACTCCGCCGTCAAATGGTACACCAAGGCCGCCAGCAACGGCAATGTGCTGGCCCAGCGCTATTTAGGCAAATACTACTATGACCACGGCGACATGCGCACCGCTTCGGCCGACAATTTCGGCAAAGCCTTCGAATGGTTCAAAAAAGCCGCCGACCAGGGAGATGCCATTTCTCAGCGCAGCGTTGCCGTCCTTTACAGCAACGACTATATTACCACCTGCCCCACCAGCCAGGAGCAGGCCATCTATTACTATAAGCTGGCCGCCCATCAGGGAGATATTCCCTCGATGCGCGATCTGATATCAATATATGAGTATCACACCCACGAATACGATAAGGCCGTCTATTGGCTAGAAAAAGCCGCCTTTGACTACGGCTGCAGTTCGGCTTACAGCATGTTGTCCGACTTTGCCAAGCAAGGCAAGGGCATGCCCCGCGACCTCGCCAAAGCGGAATATTACAGAAGAATGTGGCTGTCAGGCGATCCCAACGCCAATGATTTTCACAGAGGCGAAACGCCTATAGGCTATTAAATCAAGCTCTAAGACAAGAATACCAAGACACAGAGAGGCTTCAGATATGGACAAAAAACTGATCATCGGCGCTATAGCCTTAGCCGTACTTTCCTTCGGCGGCGGTGCCTATTATGGACGCTATCATCTATACAGCCACAGCCTATCCCAAATCGCCACGGCTTACGGACGCGCGGCGGATCGCGGTAACAGCGGCGCGCAAATCATAGCGGGCGTCATCTGTGCAGAGGAATTAGGCTGCCCCTACTCTCCGGATCGGGCCCATGCTTACTGGCAGCAGGCCGCCGAACAGGACCAGCCCGCCGCCCTTTACCTGGCTGGCTATTCCTTTGAAAAAGGCCTGGGCACAGAGCGCGATTATATCAAAGCTTCCCAGCTCTATGAACGCGCCGCATCATCCGGCCACCTCCAGGCACAGCGCCAGCTTGGCTACATGTATTTCTACGGCAAAGGCGTAGCCGAAGACCGCGCCAAGGGCAAACAGCTATTGAAAAAGGCAGCCGACAGCGGTGACGGACAGGCAAAAGCGTTCCTGCATGAATTATATCTGCCTAAAAAATAATTGATTATGCATCTGACAATCGGAGTACAGCCATGAGCAATAAGCATATTTTAACCGCGGTCAGCGGAATAATAATCTGTATAGGCGGCTGGTATATCGGCGATCAGTGCGGAAGCTATGCGGCAGCCAGGCAGGAGATAAGCGCCAGCTGCGCGGAGATGCGAAGCTATGCACAACAGGGCGGCGCAAACGCTCAGCTTTTGTTGGCTGAGCTGCAGCGTTATGGCATCAGACGCCCCAGTTCACCAAACGAAACCGAAAGCCTGTTTGAATCTGCAGCGGCGCAAGACCTTCCCCAGGCTCAGTATCAGTTAGCCGCCGCATGGAGCAAAAACTCTGACGAGAGCGACAGCAGCACGGCGCTCGCCTATCTTAAGACCGCCGCCGAAAATGGCTCAACGTTAGCCATGCTGGAGCTGAGCCGCCGCTATTTCCAGGGAGACCGCACAGACAGCGACAGCCTGCAGGGACGCGAATGGCTCACCAAGGCCGCGGCCAAGGGCAGCACTGAAGCTCAGTGCGAGCTAGGCCAGCGCCTCGCCATGGGCAATATGGTCAGCAAAGACCCGGCAGAAGCAGCCCAATGGCTAGAAAAAGCCAGTTCGGGCGATTCGTTAAAGGCTAAGTACCGCCTCGCCTGTCTGCAGCTTCAAGGCCAGGAGCCCGATAAAGCCACCGAGACGATCAGACAGTTAGCCGAAGCGGGGTATGCCCCCGCCCAGTACGAGCTGGGAAGCATGTATCTTAGCGGCAAACACCTGACCAAAGACCCCGAGAAAGCCCTAGAATGGCTGCACAAGGCCGCTGAGCAGAGCTATGGCGAAGCCTTCTGCAAATTAGGTCTTATGTACCTCGAAGGCAACGGCGTTGCCAAAGACAAAAAGAAAGCGCAGGATTATCTGAATAAAGCTATCCTGCAGGACAATGCTACCGCCCAGCGCCGTTTGGCCGTAATATACCGCGACGGAATCGGAGTACCCAAAAATCCGCGCCAGGCTTACAAGCTATTCGCCAAAGCGGCTAGCCAGGGAGACACCCGCTCACAGTATTTGCTGGCCTGCATCTGCGACGGCGTTACCCCTCAGGGCGACAGCGATTCAGCGCTTCCTAAAGACCTGCGCGATAAGGATCAGGCTCTCAAGTGGCTTACCCAAGCTGGCGAACAGGGAGATATTGACGCCCAGTTGGCCCTAGGCAGGCGCTACAGCCAGGGAGAGCTGGTCAAGGAAGACGGAGAGCAGGCGATCGCCTGGTACACAAAAGCCATAGACCAGGGCAGCAGCGCCGCGCTTTGGGCCTTAGGCGATATGTACGAAAAAGGCAGCGTTGTTCCCAAGGACGGCAGCAAAGCCATCGAGCTGTACACCTCCGCAGCCAAGCAGGGTGACAGCAAAGCGATGACCCATTTGGGCGAGCTTTATGAACAGGGAAAGCTGGTGGAAGCCGACACGCAAAGAGCCCTAGATCTCTACGCCCAGGCCGCCAAGCAAAACTATCCCAACGCCAAATACCATCTGGGCAAAATGTACGCCAAGGGAAAAGGCGTAAGCAAAGATATCAAGAAGGCCCTAAAGCTGTACGAAGAAGCAGCCAGCCAAAAGGACTGCGATGCTCTGGCAGAGCTGGCAGCCATTTATTACGTGGGCGAGCTGGTCCCTCTCGATGTACCCAAGGCCATCAATTATTATACGGCAGCGGCAAAACGCGGAAGCGCAGCGGCCATGGGCATGATGGGCCATTTCTATGAAACCGGCGAAGGCGGCATAGGGCGCGACATGAACAAAGCTCTGTCCATGTACGCGCAGGCGGCCAAACACGGCGACGTTACCTGCCAGTACGTGATGGGCACCTGGTACGAAAATGGCATCAATGTCACAGCCAATTACCAAAAGGCCTTCGGTTTTTATAAGCAGGCCGCCTTATCAGGCGAGCCCCGCGCCCAGCTCTGCCTGGGCAGGATGTATCTAAACGGCATCGGCGTCAAAGCCGACCACGCCAGCGCCATGAAATGGTACACCAAAGCTGCCGAGAACGGCAATGTAGCCGCCCAGCTGGCGTTAGCACGTTTATACTATTCAGACGATCTGTCTCAGCCTTCCAACAAGGAAGCGTTCAAGTGGTTTGCTAAAGCCGCCAACAACGGCAGTCCCACGGCGCAGCGCTGCCTGGCGTATTGTTACATGTGCCGGATCGGCTGCGAGCGCAATTTGCATGAGTGTCTCTATTGGATGGAGCGCGCCGCCAGCAACGGCGACGTTTACGCCATGGTGGAGCTGGGCCAGCTGTATAGATTCGGCGACGGCATGGATTACGTTATTCCCGCCGACAAAAGCAAAGCCATATACTGGATAAGGTGCGCGATCGAACACGGCTGTCCGAGATCCTATCAGTCTCTGGCCTACGTTGATGACTCTCTGCCAAATTCTGAACGCGAGGCCTATCTGCGCATAGCCAACAGCGCTCCCGATCGCTACCCCAGAGCAGGTATCGCCCGCACCGATGCCTCCCCGCCGATTCTAAACGACTGATGCTCCGCAAGACCGCATTCATGCCCGCTCACCGATTCAGATAACACAAGTGTGAACGCCTCACAGGAGGAACGCACTGTGCCCCACGCCTAATCTGCCAACAGCATATTGAGTTAGAAGCAGACAATGTGCTAAACTGTGAACAGGAGGGGCTCTTATGAAGCATAAGACCACAATTGCAGCGGGCATCGATATAACGGCTAAGCGAGCCGCTTATGATTCTGTCTGCAAACGCCTCATCTCCGAAAAAATCATCTTAGCCTGGATCATGCACAGTTGCTTAGATGAGTATCGCCATACCGATGTCAGCATTATTGCCGAAAAATATATCAAAGACCAGCCTTTAATTAACCAAGTTCCGGTTGATCCAGATATGACGGGAGCATTTCTGCAAAATGCCGGACAGGAGCAAACCTCACCGACCGAGGGAGAAGTCCACTTTGATATCTATTTCAGCGCCATCGTTCCCAGCAATAATGAAACAATACAGCTCATCATCAACGTAGAAGCACAAAGAAACTTCTACCCTGGCTACCCTCTGACCAAACGCGCCATATATTACTGCGCCAGAATGCTCTCGGCTCAAAAGGGCCAAGTATTTGAGCATTCCGATTATGGCAAGCTGCGCAAGGTTTACTCGGTCTGGCTGTGTCTCAAACCGCCACAGTTTTTAATTAATTCTATTACTAAGTTCCATATTACCAAAGACAGTATATACGGCAGCAATCCAGAGGAATTAAGCAATTACGATTTGCTTACGGTTCTCATGCTCTGTTTAGATGATGCAGAAAAACCGCAAGGCGAAGGTATATTAAAGCTATTGAGCGTTTTATTGTCGAGCACAATAACTGCTGACGACAAAAAGCAGCTTTTGCAGGATGAATTTAACATTCCGATGACCCAAAATTTAAACAGGGAGGTAGATAATATGTCCGATTTAAGCCAAGCCATCGTGGAAGAGAGTAAAGCACGCGGAATCGAAATCGGAGAGGCACGCGGTGAGGCACGCGGTGAGGCACGCGGGCTTAAAGCCGGTCTAGAACAGGCCAGCCTAAACGCCATACGCAACCTTATGAAGACCATGAAGCTTACGGCCCAGGAAGCCATGCAGGCCCTGTGCATACCGGAAAGCGAGCGCGAGGATTACCTAGCTAAAATCGCCCAGTAAAAGGATCATACACTCC
>JAFSXO010000307.1 GCA_017444045.1 bacterium
GATACCGAAATAGGCGCCCGCTATCGCCGCAGACTGGTTCAGGCTTATCTGAACAGCAACCGGCTCGACGATGCCGAGCGCGATATCTTGGCGCTCGACAATCGCGACCCCGAAAAGAATTCCTTCCTGCGCCTGCTGCTGCAGAAGTTCGAAGCGAATGGTATGCTTGAGCGTTTGCGCCAGCTGGCTCTCGAGCTTCCCGACACTATGGTAGAGAAGCAGCAGTATATAGACGGAGTTGCTCACAGCTATCTTACCTCGGGAGATCTGGCGATGGCGCGCCAGGAGCTTTATAGCATGGCCGAAGCGCTGTCTGCTTCGGGCGATCATTCCGAGGCGGAGAGCCTTTATGCTAAACTGCTGGCCTGGCATCCGGTCGATGTTGATATCCGCCTGCGCATGTGCCAGGAGCAGGCAGCTCAGGGAGCTCTGGAGCGCGCCCGTGAAGGCATGCTCATTTTAGCTGGACGCTTCCATAATGAGGGCAACACTACTTCGGCTGCCGACATTTATGCGCGTCTTCTGGAGATTGATCCAGATAATCTGAATGCCAGATATCGTTTGGGTGATATTTGGGCTGAACAGGGGCAGACGGCCCAGGCCTTGGAGCAGTTTGCTCTGCTGGCGAAGGTGTATCTGCAGCAGAACCTGCCCGAAGTTGCTCAGCGCGTATTGCACCGCATTTTAGATCTGGATCCTAAGGATGTGCTGCACCGCCGTCAGCTGATCCAGCTGCTTACGCGAAACCTTCGCTTTGAGGAGGCTACGGAGCATCATCGCCATCTTCTGGAAATTTTCTTGGAGCGCGGAGAACTTAATGAGGCAAGATCCTGCGTGCGCGAGATTGTTACGCTCCAGCCGCTCAATTTGGATCTGCGCCAAAGGCTGGGCGAAATGTTCCTCGATGCCGGGTTCCTTGAAGAAGGCCAGGGGCTTATGGAAGAGCTTGCGTCTACTTATAAAGGGCGCGGCGATCACGACAATGTCGTCAAGGTATTTACGACTCTTTCCAAGAGCTTTGAAAACAACCAGCAGTGGGATACCGCCCTTGAATACTTGGAGCGCGTGGCCGACGAGCAGGTTGAGGCCGATAACTGGGGCTTAGCTCAGGAGAATTACGTTTATGCTCTAAAAATGTACCTGCTGCGCGGGCGCAAGGAGAATGTCGATCCTCTGTTCGTGAGATTTGTCGACGGTTTCTTTAGGCATCGCAGCGTCAATCAGGGCGTTAAGCTGCTTGAGGAGCTTGAACAGGAATTTGTGGCACAGGATCGCTTGGATCTGGCTCTGGTCATAAAGGATCGTTTGGCCAGCGTAATGGAGCGTCTAAGCGAGTGGTCTCAGGCCTTGAATATTGTCGTATCCATGTCTCACGATTATCAGAAGCTGGGAGACAGCGAGCAGGCCATTAACAGCTGCCGTAGGGCTGCTGACTTAGCCTTGCATAATGGTATGGTTCCCAGAGGCATTGAGCTGCTTTATGAATTGCTGGCTCTCACTATCGACAGCGCTGGCTTGGATGCGGCTAAGGTAGTTATGGGAGAGATCAAGCAGCGCGCTAATGGCGATGCCAAGATGATCGAGCGCATTGGCGATATTCTCTTCAAGAAGGGGCTGCTTGATGAAGCCAGAGAGATCTATGATGAAGTACTGGTTACCAATCCTGCCAGCGTCGGCGCTCTGTCCCGTATCGCTGTAATTTGCGCCCGTGATGGTAAGCTTGACGAAGTTGCCAGCATTGCCCGCCGTATTGTTACGAATGGGCTTATTGGTCAGGTCGTTGACGAATACTCTAAGGTGCTGGGAGGAGAAAGCAATGACGCTCTGTTCCACATCCGCATGGGTGAATTCTATCAGCAGATTGGCTTCTTAGATGAGGCTATTATAGAGTTCTATAAAGCCAGCCGTGACCCAGCGAAAACGCTGTTGGCTGTCAATAATTTGGCCAAGATGTTCAGTATGAAGGGCTACAACAATTTGGCCATTCGCCAGCTAGTGAAAACCTTGGATCAGCCGGGATTCAATGATGATGAACTGCTCGATCTGCGTTACAATTTGGCACAGATACTCGAAAAGGAAGGCCGCCTGAAAGAAGCTTTGCTCTCTTATCAGGAATGCTTCGCTGTCGATATCGGTTTCCGCGATGTTTCGGATCGCATCGACTATCTCTATGATAAAGTCGATGTGGCTACTTACAACAGCGACGTCTTTAACTACGACGACGACGATTTTTAGGGAGACAATGATGGGAAAAAGCTGCGTTTGCCATAACAGCGGTGCACGCAAATTCAGTCGGCGGTCAGTGCGCAGGGCAAGGAAGAGTTTTTCTCTATTGCTGTCTGCGGCCTTTGTGCTGGGGTGCTGCTGGCTAGGCTCAGAGCCTGCTCAGGCGGGGATCATGGCACCCTTGGTTCCTTATAAAGGATTTTTATGGGGACTGTTTTACCTGTGCCTGGGGCTGTTTGCTATTATCGCTATCTGGGAAGTTGCCGTTATTATTTTGCTGCGGAATGCCGATGATGACGACCAAGAAGACGACCCGAATAACCGGTCGGCAGGTAAAGAGTTTGAACACAGTATGGGCTTGCTAAGCGATACTAGCGATCCATTTCAGGCACTGCTAAACCAAGCTAGCTCTGTAGCTGCTGAGTCTTCTGGAAGCAGCGCTGCCAGCAATACGCCTGCAAAGCCTCCCGAAGCGAACGCCGCAGCCAATAGCGTGGATGCAGCTCCGAAGCTAACGCCCTTCAATGGTGCGGCTACTCTGCCGGTAGGAGTTGCTAGCAAGAATCTCGCGGGCAGCGATGCCTCCTCTAATCCGTTTCGGCGTGTGCAGAAAAGCAGCGGCGAGGCTGCTGATGCTCCAGCGGCTGTGCCTGGCGCAGCTTCTAAGCCCGTGGGATCAATACTGACGCCGAAGGCGCCTGGTGGGCCGACCCCCATTAAGCCCATTGGAGCTTCGGCTAGCGGACTCAGCTCGTCTGCTTCGGCTGCTCCTTCCGCTCCCGTAGCCAGTATGAAGAGTGAGGCTCCTGCCAGCGCCCCTCAGACCTTTTCTGGTTCAGCAACGGTTGCGGTTCAGCCTGGCGTAAAGGCTCCTCAGTCTATTCCTATGGGCGGTATAAAGCCTTTTGCCCCATCTGGAGCGGGAACTGCAGCTGCAGGTACCAAACCGGCAGGCCCTAAACCGTTTGGCTTCGCTGGTATGGCCAAGCCTAGCTCACCGTCTGCTTCGGCTGCTCCTTCTGCTAAGTCAGTTCCTACCTCTGGCGGGGGAGATGATGCCTGGAAGAAGCTTTTGGGTCAGACCGGCGGGCGCGGGGGAAGCGATAATGCCGCGGGCGCAGCAACAGCGCCCTCTGGAGCGTCTGCTCCGGCTTCTGGCGGTATAAAGGTGGGGGCAGGCGCAGGCTCCGCGCCGCGTCCTTCATTGAGCGGTGCTGCGTCGGGCAATACTGTCTCCTCTGGAGTGCGCCCTGCTTCCGCAGGCAGAGCAGATGATCCCTGGAAGGCTTTGCTTGGCAATGCCGGCAAGGGTCCCGGACCAAAGACAACCACTCCGCTTTCGCCATCCGCTTCGCCTCAGGGCGTATCCTTGGGTATTAAGCCCGACAGCTCTAGCCCCGAGCAATAGATAATTTGCTATTAATGCTAGGGAACGCTGATGAATAGCGCCAAATGCATCGCTTGAGTTTGCGCTTCCTCTGAATGGTTTATTGTTTAGTGATATTTAGATAACCCTGGATTGATCAGTGGTTCCCTAGGGAGGTAATATTAGTGTTTATTCCTAAAGGCAATATTTTAATCGATGAGGTTTCTCTGCCGTTCGAAGAACTGGAGCCGATGCTTAATAACCTTCAGAACGATGGATTTACCGGTTATGTCCTTATAAAAACCACTGATTCTTCGTCCTATATTTTTATGAATGGCGGGCAGATGGATAAAGCGATCGACGTAGATGCCGCCAGCGATGCCATAAACGTGTATTATGTTCAGCGTCTGCTGAATAGGGTTCAGAATAAACAGCTGCTAGTGTCGACTTATGTTCTTTCCAGCCGTATGGTAAGTGTGCTCAGCATGTTCTTTGCTTTCCAGCAGCAGTACGCCGAGTACGAAGTGCGTCGCCGCGATTTTGCCAAAGTGCTCGAGGGGCTGGAGTCTAGCCAGAGCAGCGGCTTTATTAAAGTAGCTACGAAGAGCTCCGCATATTTTCTGCTGCTTTCTGGCGGCGAAGTCCTCAGCGATCGCTTCTCTAGGCAGTATGGGGAGATTGTGTGCGGTGTAGATGAGGTTAAGGCCCGTTTTGATGAGATTGAAAGGAACGGGGCTACTATCAGTGTGTATGCCGAAAAGGATGAAGAGATTGAAAACCGCCGCATCCAAAAGGATGATGAGCTTGAAAAGATAAAAGAGCTTATGATCCGTGCCGAAACCAGGTTCTTAGGTGGCGGCGATGTCGTTAAGGTAGATGATTATGTGGTGCGCGGATGGGGTATAGATGCCAAGGCTTCGTTTAATGTAGAGGTCGAAAACCAGAATGGCGATGTGTACGAGTACAAGTGCCAGGCTGCCAAGCGTATGGGCGGTTATGCGGGCGTCACGAAGGCGATGATGGAGCGCATGGGCGTCTCTGAGAATGAGATGGTATTTGTAAAACCCATTTAGCCTTTGCTGTGCTTATTATGAATTATTAAGCAATGATGGGCGATGTGAGGTGTGCAAGGGAGGTCATTGATAATGGGCACTGTTGAAGTCTTGCAGGTGTTTTTTAAGTGCGGTGCTTCGGCAGCTTTGGTAGTAGATGACGCTGGTGCGGTGCTGGGAGAAGAATATAAGGATGGCGGTCCTTTGGCTGGTTTGACTGAGGCTGTGTCCAAGGCTCTTAAGGTGGTGTCTGTTGCTTATGAGGGCTTCGGCAAGGGCGCTTTAGAACGGCAGCAGGTGCATTTCGGTACTTATCAGCTTCATATTGAAGCGCTTAACGAAAAGCGCTATTTGGTGCTAGTTCTGGGAGCTAAAGCTAATTTAGGTCCTATACGTCTGCAGATTCGCAAGAGTAAACCGATATTAGAAAAGGAAATCGCCGCAGAGTAAGGCTTAGGAAGCTCTGCAATCGCGTATAGCTTTTTTGCAGGATAGGATTGGATGGACTGGCTATGGAAGCAAAACATCGTTTAAAGGCACAGCTAAATGCATTGCATAGCATAACCAACATGCTCTGCTCTGGGTTTGATTTGGATAAGGTATTGGAGCAGATATTGGAGAAGGCTGTGGAGCTTTTTCAGGCCGATGCTGGCTCTGTGCTGCTTTTGGAAAACGGTGTTCTGCGCATACGCAAGGCCATTAAGCTTTCTGCCGAAATTGTTGAAAACACGCGGATAGAGTTGGGTCATGGCATTGTAGGGCGAGTGGCTGAGAGCGGTGAAGCCATGCTTCTGAACGGCAAGGTAGATTCCTCAAAGTTTAACGATCTGGTGGAACGTGAGGAAGATATACCGTCGGCCATGTGCGCTCCTATGATGCGCAATAATAATATTGTGGGGGTAGTCAACGTTAGGCGCAGCGATAAGGATAAGTTCACCTCAGACGATTTAGCATTTTTCAAGGCTTTGGCTTCGCAGGCCGCTGTGGCTATTGAAATCGCTAATCTGTATCAGGCTGAACGCGAGCGCTCCGAGCAGCTGCGCATCGAAAAAATGCATATGCAGGCCATATTTGCTCATATGGCCGATGCTGTAGTTGTATTTGACGGTAAC
>JAFSXO010000308.1 GCA_017444045.1 bacterium
ACAGCGCCGATCATATCAGCATAGCCCAGCGCGATGACGGCGGCCTAGATGTTAGCATCAACGGACAGACCCAGTCGTTCAGCGCAGAGCAGTCGGCCAAGCTGGTCATCGACGGAGGACAGGGAGACGATACCATAATTGCCGACAGCAGTGTCAAGGCCAGACTGTTCATAACTGGCGGACAGGGAAACGACACGATCATCGGCGGCTCCGGAGATGATTTCATCATCGACAGCTATGGCCGCAACACCATAAGCGGCCAAGCAGGAAACGACTCCATCATATCGAGCGGTTTAGATCTGCCTCAAGCGCAGCCCGCTTCCAGCAACGCCTTAGCCGGCGGCATTTTGCTGGGCTGCGAAGGCAATGACTATATCGAAGGCAGCGGAGCCAACGACTACATAGACGGCGGCGAAGGCAACAACGTCCTTTATGGTCTGGACGGCAACGATACCATCAAAGCCGGCAGCGGGCGCAATTACATAGACGGCGGACGCGGCGATGACACTATAGCCAACGCCGGCGCCCAGGGTATGCTCTTCGGCGGCCAGGGCAACGACTCAATAATCTCAGACCAGCGAGCGTCCATTATCGCCGACGGTTACGGCCAGAATCAAATAACCGCCCCCAACGGAGCCGATAAAGCTTGGCAGTCGGCAGACAGCTCATGGAGCGGAGACCAGGCCGATGAGCACAACATTTCAGTCCCTACATTGCTCCCCAACGGCTTTACAATTTCCGGCAGCGAAGCTTTTAAAGCGCGCGTCCAAAGCGATTTAGACACACTTCAGCAGATCGGCTTGGGTCAGAAAATGCTCGGCGAGATCGCCAAGACAGGCAAGCAGGTTACCATCAAGGAGACCTCTAACAACGGCAACCAGTGCAATTCCAGCAAAGACGGACACTTAAGAGACGACAAAACACCGGGGCCGGGCACATCTTCAGTTATTTCCTACAACCGCGCTGGCACAAAAATCGACCGCACCAATGTTCAGTGGGCCGAGCGCCCGCCGCTTGTTGGACTGTTTCACGAGCTGGCGCACTCATACAATGCCGCCACGGGCACCATGGACTACGGAGCCTACCGCTATGACGGCACTGCTGCCCCCGACCGCCGCGGTTTGGTGGGCGCTGAGTATCAGGCTGTCGGCATCGAGCACCCGCTCATAAATGGCAACCCCGACGGTCTGAATGAAAACGGCATGCGCCGCTTCCTGGGCATAGCCGAGCGCACGCGCTACTACACGCGGCTAGTTCCAGCCCGCGCTATTTATTTATGCACCATTAGGCTGATGATCTCCCTATCGGTCTGCACCATGCCCACTCGACCGATATAGCCCACAGAATCGATGGTTTCCCCCACCGTACCGCGCAGAATACCCGTATAGGCACCATAGGCCTTACCGCGCATAGCCATAAAGTGAGACATAATCGCCGCGTCGAGACAGGTAGCGATCTTGGCCGCGCAAGACACCTTAGCGCCATCGCAGAAAATCCCCGGGATGTTGGCCAGGGTGTTGTCCACAGTATCGATTATGTTCTGTTCGGTGCCGCCGCTGATATAAGTCAGCGCCGCCCCGCTGGAGCAGGCCGCCGAAACCGCCCCGCAGAACGCTGAAAGACGCCCTATGGGCTCCTTTTGGTAGATGGTCAGCAGGTTGGCAAAGGCCAGAGCGCGATAAAGCTTCTCGCTGGGGATGCAATTTTCGCGGGCATAAACGATGATCGGCACCGAAGTAGCTATGCCCTGATTGCCGCTGCCAGAATTGATTACTACTGGTTTATCGCAGCCGCCCATGCGCGCCTCAGAAGCTGCCGAGGTGTAAGCCTTCATGCGCGTGATCAGACTGTCGGTATAGCACTCGTGAAAGACTCTGCCGATGCCCACTCCGTAATTGCCGGACATACCCTCGTAGGCAATATCCATATTGTAGCGGATCTGCGGCTCGATAATGGGATGCAGATCCTCCAAAGGTACGGTATTGGCGAATTCTATAATGCCCTTTATATTGAGAACCGAACGATCGTAGACCGCGTTGCAGACCGGGGCATCGTCATCCTTCTGCTCGATAATCTGGCCATTCTTTTCTATGAGAACTATATTTATGTGGGTATGGCGGATTTCTACCTTTACGCTGTCCTCGCCGTGCCACAGGGTTACCACTATGTGCAGGGGAATCGGCGAATCCAAGAACTCGACCTTGCAGACCTGCTCCTGGCACATCCTGGCCACCAGCGCCCGATGTTCTTCGGTAACGCTCTTCAGAACCTCCATTTCCGCATCTGGATCGCCGCCTACAGCACCGAGCAAAACAGCCACCTCGATGCCTTCCATATTGCCAGAATTGGGGATAATCACGCAGCGCACATTCTTAAGCATATTGCCGCTGCATTCAGCTACAGCACGATCGGGAATGGCTCCCAAATAGCGGCGGGCCACGGCGCCGGCATAGGCCAAAGCGATAGGCTCAGTACAGCCCCGCGCTACTATCAGTTCTTCCTGAAGAATATGCAAATAATGATCGAGCAGCTCTCTCTCCACGGACGCCCCCTTAATATAATGCCGATTGAAAAACATTCAATGCCATTAACTTAAGGAATCAATGGCATTGGTTATGCTTATATACCGCTGGCGTGACTTCTCCCCCCTGCCTAACATAATGACATAACCATACTTATATGAATCTAGCTAACGGGATCAGGCGCAAAACTCGGGATGCACTGGTGCAAAGGGTATTTGCCTAAGCTCTGCGAAAGTTATTGTTTTCGCTGGGGAAAACGCTTCCAAGTCTCGCATTTCGCTGCGGACGGTATATCGTTTCGCTTCCAGCAACACAACTAAGAAAGCGTACAAGCCATGAGATACAATTATTCCAGCATAATAAAGTCCCTCGGGCTAGCTGCAATCGCCTTTGCCACCATTGGCACCGCCACGCCGGTACAGGCAGACGAGAGCCAAGCCGACACCGCCACCAGAGTAATGCGGCAGGTATTCCGACAGGCCTCCAAGCTGAACGCCCCGCGCGCCAGCAGGAGCGGCATCGATCCCCAGGATTTCGACAAATCAGTAAAGCCCAGCGATGACTTCTATAATTACGCCATCGGCGGCTGGCGCAAGGCCAATCCCATCCCCGAAGACCAGCCATGCTGGGGCTCTTTCATGATCCTCGGCGATAACAACGCCAAAATCCTGCACGAGATGCTGGAGCGCGCGGCCAAATCTCCCAAAGACGCCATCGAAAAGAAATTAGGCGATTTCTACGCCAGCGGCATGGACCAGGAAGCCATTGACCGCGAAGGCATTACCCCCATCCGCCAAGAGCTGTCGTTAATCGCGGCCATCGAGAATCCCGAAGAGCTTACTCAGGCTATCGCTTTCCTGCACTCACAGGACATCAACCCCTACTTTAATCTGTACATAGGCCAGGATGACAAAGACAGCAGCCGCATCATCGCCCATATTTGCCAAGGCGGCCTGGGTCTTCCCGAGCGCGATTATTACACCCGCGAGGACGAGAAATCTAAGCTTCTGCGCGCCAAGTATCGCCAGCACATGGTGTCGATGTTCCGTTTAATCGGCGATACCCCGCAGGCGGCCGAGAAGGAAGCCGACGCCGTTATGGCGCTGGAGACCAAGCTGGCCAAGGCCTCGCTGCCCGCTGCCGACATGCGCGATCCCGAGCGGGTTTATCATTTAATGAACCTAGAGAATATGACCGCTATCGCGCCAGACTATCCGTGGGCCGAGTATTTCGAGAAGCTGGGCGCAGAGAACATCAAAGAAGCCAACGTGATGGTGCCGGAATTTATTACCACGGTCAACAATGAGATATTCCGCGATACCCCGCTCATCGACCACTTAAGCTATCTGCGCTGGCACCTGATCCGCTCTGCCGCTCCCTACCTGTCGCAGGAAATGGAAGATGAGCACTTCCAGTTCTACCGCAAAGAGCTGCGCGGCGTAGCCACTCAGTCTCCGCGCTGGAAGCGGGTCACCAATACGATCGGCAGCAAAAACATGCTGGGCTTCGCCCTGGGCCAGATGTACGTCAAAGAGCACTTCAGCCCCAAAGCTAAAGCCAAGGTTGAGGAGATCGTCACCAACATTACCAAGGTGCTGGAGAAAGAGATCCCCGAACAGGAGTGGATGAGCCCAGACACCCAAAAAGAGGCGCTGAGCAAGCTGCACACCTTCTTCGCCAAGATCGGCTATCCCAACGAAAATCGCGACTACACCAAGCTCAGCATCAGCCGCACTGGCTATTACGACAACGTGCGCAGAGCCCGCATCTTCGAGACTGCCCGCCAGATCGCCACAATCGGCAAGCCAGTTGACCGCAACGAATGGCATATGACGCCGCAGACCATCAACGCCTACTACAATCCGGCCTGCAACGAGATCGTCTTCCCGGCCGGCATTCTGCAGCCGCCCTTCTTCAATAGCGAGGTTGACGATGCCGCCAATTACGGAGCCATCGGAGCTGTCATCGGCCATGAGATCAGCCACGGCTACGACGATCAGGGCAGCCAGTACGATGCTCAGGGCAACCTGCGCAACTGGTGGCAGGAGGAAGACCTAAAAGCCTTCCAAAAGCTGGCTAAGGGCGTAGAGGATCAGTTCTCTGAATATACCGTCGGCGACACGCACATCAACGGCAAGCTAGTGCTCGGCGAAGCTCTGGCCGATCTCAACGGCCTGTCGCTGTCCTGGAAGGCCTACCAGCTTTCCCGCCAGGGCAAGAAGGACGAGATTATCGACGGCCTTACTCCGGCTCAGCGCTTCTTCTTAGCCTACGCCAAGGTATGGGCATCCAACTTTAAGCCCGAGTATGAGCAGCTTCAGGTCAGCACCGATCCGCATCCTCACGCCATGTGGCGCGTCAACGGCACGCTCTCCAACATGGAGCCCTTCTTCAAGGCCTTTGACGTCAAGGAAGGCGATCCGATGCGCCGGCCTGCCGACAAAATCAACAAGATCTGGTAGCAATACCATTAACGGCACAAAAACAGCCGCGAACTGCGCCGGCTGGAACTTAACTAAATAACGCCGGCAACGGCACAAAAAGGGGCTGTGAACGCTAATCGTTCACAGCCCCTTTCTAACAGCATTTATTACAGGCGCGGGTCAACCGGCTCGCTCTCCAAAGCTAAAACGCCGAATACGCATTCGTGCACCTTATACAGCGGGGCGCCCTCTGTAAACAGCTTCAGCGCCTCCATACCCAAGGCAAACTCTTTGAGCGCCAGCGCGCGTTTGCTCCGCAGCGAGCGTTTTTTCAGGCGCTCCAAGTATTCTGGATACAAATATTCGGGGCCGTAAATGATGCGCAGATATTCGCGTCCCCGGCATTTTACCGCGGGCTGCAACAGCTCATGCCCCTGCTTGGCGACAAACGACTCCGGCTTGACCACCATGCCCTCTCCGCCCTCAGACGTGAGCTTAAGCCACCACTCTGTCCCACGCTCAGCGCTGAGCGGGTCCTCGGTATCGACACAGATGTAAGGCGTAGCCACAAAAACGCTATCGCGTCCGGAGGTATACTTTTTCAGCGTCTCCATGTGCCACACATGGCTTTCGTTCCCGTAGACCTTGCCCTCGGTGGCCAGCAGATGAAATGGCGCCAAACGCAAATCATCGATGCTCCCGACACGCCAGCAGTACTCTTCGTAAGCGCTGACATAACGCTCCAAAGCCAAGCGCTTATCTCGGTAGCGCTCCAGCAGAGCGGCGGGGTCCACGTTTTGCCCCGACGTCAAGTTATCGACCTCAAAAGCGATATTGCGCCTCTGGCAGGTCTGCTCCAAAGCCGCGACAGCCGCGGCAAGGCCGTTCACCCCAGCCCGGCCGGCGGGAGCATACTGAGTTTTCAGCAGACTCTGCGCTTTTTCCGACCAGGGCATCAGCTCGGCATCCAAGCACACCCAGTCCGTGGCAAAATCCTGCCAAAAGCCAGAAGCGGTCAGCACCGCATCCAGCCGCGACAGCAGTTCCTTCTCCAGCTCGGCTTTAGCAAAAAATCGCCGGCCTGTGCGGGTGTATACAATCCCCCGCGAACCGTCATGCACGCCAAAGCGCTTTCGCGCCGTTTCCTCGGAATGGCACAGCACGGCCACGGCCCGCGAGCCCATATGCTTCTGCTCGCACACCACCCTGCTCATGCCCCGCCGGCGGTAATACTCAAAGGCCTGCTTCGGATATTCCAGATAGCCTTCCAAATCGCTCGTCTCGCAGGGCGACATGGTGGGCGGCAAATAGATCAGCCAATGCGGATCGGCAGCAAAGCGCGACATGACCTCTAACGCTGCTGTCGCGTTGGCTTCGCTTATATTGATAGCCGGCATCAGATCGGTGGCGATATACAGCTTTTTCTGGAAATCGTCCGTCGTAAGCATATCGCCCATAGCTTCATCGGCCTCATCTGATTCCGCTAAAGCCTTTACGGTTTTAAAATACTCCTCATGGGCTGCCACACTGACAGCTTCCCTCTCGGGATAGCGATACGCCGTAAGCTGACCGCCAAAGACACAGCCGGTATCGACGCACACCGTACCGTTGAGCTGGCGCACCTCTTTATTGGCGATATGGCCATAGACCACGGTTGCCCGCCCTCTATAGCCAGCCGCCCAGTCGAGGCGCACCGGTAAACCCAAGCCATCGGTTTCCCCAGTCGTATCGCCATAAAGACAGAACTCGCGCACTCTGGCCGAGGCCCTACCGAGATACTCTTGCTTAATACCCGCGTGGGCGATCGCCAGCTTGCCGTCATCCAGCACGTAATGGCTTACCAAACCATCGATAAACGCGATGACTTCGGCTTTAAACTCAGCGCCCCGGGCTTCGATAGCGTCAATAGTGGCCTGAAGCGTTTCGGGCGGCGTATTCTTCTGTCCGCGCAGATACTTGAGCAGCTTAACATCGTGGTTACCCGGCACCGCCAGAGCGCTTCCTGCCGACACCATATCCATAACGATGCGCAGAACCTCGGCGTGGTGCGGACCGCGATCGCAGAAATCGCCCAAGAAGGCGGCCTTGCGCCCCTCGGGATGGGTATATACGCCCTTATCGTTGCGCCGATAGCCCAGCTTTTCCAGCAGCTCCTTAAGCTCCGCGCTGCAGCCGTGAATATCGCCGATTATATCGAAGGGACCATGATCATCGCGCCTATTATTCCACAGTTTAGTGCGCACGATCTCCACATTCTCAAGCTGTTCGGGAGAATTCAGCACGTGCACATAGCGAAAGCCCTCGCGCTTGAGATTCTTAATACTGCGCTTTAGATCGCGGCAATGGTTGGTGATTACCCGTTCGGGGAAATTGCGCTCGGGACGGCGGCGGTTGCGCTCGCACAGCACAGCAAAGGGCACATCCAGAACGATAGCTGCCGCATGCACATTCTGCTCCCTGGCCAGCTCGATAATCTGTTTCCTAGCCGCCTGCTGAACGTTGGTTGCATCGATGACCGTTAGCTTCATATTATTCAGCCGTTTGTTAGCCGCGTAATAGAGCAGATCAAAGGCCTCGGCGGAACAGGACTGGTCGTTTTCATCGTCGCTGACCATACCCCGGAAATAATCGGAGGACAGCACTTCGGTAGGCTTAAAATGCTTATGGGCAAAGCTGGTCTTTCCAGAAGACGTAGCCCCCAGCAAAGCTACCACGCACACTTCGGGTATCTCGATTACGTGTTTATCCATTTTTGCTAAAAACCCCCATTTGCGTAGGCGTACCGCAGCGCTCATCCATATCGCCTATGCCGCGTATCTCGCAGGTGTAGCCGTATTTTTGGCAGATCTGCTCAGTCCAGAGGCGAAACTCCTGGCGCGACCACTCAAAGCGGTGATCGCTGTGGCGCAGACCATTATCCAGCAGATTATCGTAATTAACATTATAATCACAGTTGGGAGTGGTAATAATTACCGTGCGGGGTGCGGCGAATTCAAAAATAGAGCGCTCAAACGCGGGTATCCGCGCTGGATCGATATGCTCGATTACTTCAATGACGCAGGCGCAGTCATATCCAGAAAAGCGCTGATCCTTATAGGTAAGCGCCCCCTGAATCAGGCTCAGCTTTTCCCGACGGTGAGGATTCATGCGGTCCAGGCGCAGGCGCTGGGCCGCTTTTTCCAGGACGCGCACCGACACATCGCAAGCGGTAACCCGGCGCAGCTGCGGCTCGTTAAGCAGCAGCGCGGTAAGCCGGCCTTCGCCGCAGCCCAAATCTATTACGCTGGAAGCACCGCTGGCTAAAACCGCGCTCTTTACGGCCG
>JAFSXO010000309.1 GCA_017444045.1 bacterium
CGCTGTTCGATCTGGGGCGCTATGAAGAGGCTTTGCCCTATCTGAAACGCTGCGCTGAGCTCGATCCTCACGGATATACTCAGGGCTACGACGCTTTAACGCTGTCCGGTGAGACTTACATAAAGCTCAACCGTATGGATGAAGCTAAAGCCATGTTTGAGCAGGCTTTGCAGGTTTACCCCGACAGCAACTACTGCAAGTATAAGATTAAGTGCATCGATAATCCGGAAATGCTCAAGGAGCCGGCTCCCCAGGATAAGCGCCGCGATACGATGCTGAAGTCGCACGATGGCGGTGCCGATGCTGCTGACAATGCCGCAGAGAAGCCGAACGGCGACGCTAAAAAGTCCGAATAATTTTCCGATGTGTGAAGAGCGCTTGTTTGTGAATGGCAGGCGCTCTTTTTATGCGCTCAGTTTGGCTCTCGTGCAGTTTGCTGCATCATGGACTTGCTGCTGGAAATAGCTGCTGTTTGTGGTGGACTATAGCTATAGCCACTTGAGATGCTTAAATAAGGCTATCAGTCCCAGGGTTAAGGCCAGGCATATCGCGATAAGCAGGGGATAGCTGTAGGGCAGAGCCAGTTCGGGCATGTGCTGAAAGTTCATGCCGTACCAGCCGACGATGAGCGTCAGCGGGGCAAATAGAGCGGTGACCACGGTGAGCACGGTCATGATCCGGTTCTGGTGTATATCAAGATACATTTTGGACAGGTCGCGTATCTGCATGGCCTGTTCTCGCAGAGAGGCGGCTTTGTCGCGCATTTTTTCGACCCGATTGTAGAAAAGGCGGAAATAGCGCAGGTTATCTTCGGCAAAGAAGCCGTTTTCGTTCTCTTCCAGCACTTCGGCGAAATCCTGCAGGTGTTCTAAATAGTCGTCTAGATCGCGCAGATCGCTGCGTATCTCGTTGATCCTTTCGTGGTCGGTTTTGCCGGTATAATCGCGGTGTATGGCCTTTTCCATACTGTCTAATTCGCGTTCTATGCCGGCCATGAAGGCGGTGTCGCCGCTGATGAGCTGGAGCAGAAAATCGTAAAGGAAGCGCTCCAGGCTGGGCTTGCGCCAGCGTTTGCTGTTCTTAATCGTTTCTATTAGCTGGGCTGCCGTACCGGTTTCGTCGATAAAGACGATGCCTCTTTCGTCTAAGGCAAAGGCGAATTTTGCGCCTTCTTCTTTTAGGTTAGCGCGGTCCGGTTTTCTGATGGTTCCCGTTATGGAGTCGTAATTGACTTCGGCCTGCACGTCTAGGGCCAGGGCGGGCTCAGCCTCAATATCTATGCCTATGTCGAAGGCGCTGCGCTGAGCTGCCCATTCTTCGGGGGTAAGCACGGATACCATCTGGCGCTTGGTCTTTTTGCCTGGCTGTATCTCGACTAAGGTTTCTTGGATGGCGTAACGCAAGTATTGATCCCCTTAAAACGCAAATGACCGTCCCCACCCAAAGGTTACGGTCGTTTTATGATCTAGCATAAGGGCTAACCGTCTATCGGCAACACTTATTAATCGATTATAGGCTTTGTGCAAAGCACTGTCAAATAGAGCTTTATCCATTGCTATTATTGGCCATCACCTCTGTAGTTGGCCCAGTATCGTTAACTTAAGCAACGGCCAATTGATCCTCGTTATAGCTCCCCCTAAAGGATGGCAGGGGGAGAAGTCGCGTCAGCGACAGAGGGGGTGGCCAAAGTTGATGGGAGAATCGAGGTTTAACGCGTGTTGTGCGCTAACTTGTACGCTAATATATAACGCAGCGCTAATGCACATGAATAAGCATAACCAATGTCATGAATCCTTAAGTTACTGACATTGGTAGTTGGTCAATGTCATTTAGTTGGGCCCATGTTGGTACAATTAATGGCTGTAGTTTGCAGGTTATAGCGCGTAACCAGTTCCGCGCAAGGCACATCTGAGCGACGCGAAGCAGTGCCGGCGCGGAAGCTGGTGCAGCGCGAATAAGTTCGCTAAGTACCTTGCTAAACGAAATTGTGTCGTTTTGAAAGGTGTAACGAGGTGTTAAATTGAGCGATAATTCCGTTTGGAGCGTACTAAGAGGAGATGGGCGTACAGAATGCCGTCTTTGCCCACGGCACTGCCGCATGAAGGATAGTCAGCGGGGTTTCTGCTTTATCCGCCAGAACCAGGGCGGAAGAATAGTCAATACCGCCTATGCCACCAGCTTGGGATTTCAGATAGATCCCATTGAAAAAAAGCCGCTTAATCACTTTTACCCAGGTACTGCGGCTTTGTCTTTCGGTACGGCTGGCTGCAATCTCGGCTGTACGTTTTGCCAGAACTGGCATCTCAGCCGCGCCAGGCAGGTGGAGGAGAGCAGCTCATCTGTCAGTCCGGCATCGATAGCTGCCGCCGCCAAACGCTATGATTGTCAGTCGGTAGCCTTTACCTATAACGATCCCGTGATTTGGGCCGATTACGCTGTGGAAGTTGCGCGGGCCTGTCACGAGCTGGGGGTAAAAACGGTGGCAGTCAGCAACGGCTATATGGAGCCCGAACCGCGGCGCCAGTTTTATGCTCATATTGATGCAGCCAACATCGACCTTAAAGCTTTTACAGAGGGCTTTTATCGGCGCTATTGCCTGGCTGATCTGCATACCGTACTCGATACTCTCGTATATCTAAAGAAAGAGACCCCGGTTTGGCTGGAAATTACTACGCTTATCATCCCTGGCCTAAATGATGAGCCTAAGGAGATGGAACTGCAAGCTCGCTGGATGGTCAAGGAATTGGGGGATGATGTGCCCCTGCATCTGACGGCATTTCATCCCACGTTTCGCATGACCGATCGCGAGGCGACCAAAATCGACACCTTGCTAAAGCTGCGCGAAATCGCCATGAAACAAGGCCTAAAGTACGTTTACACCGGCAATGTGATGTCGCCAGAGACACAGTCAACATTTTGTGCGCGGTGCGGTCAGCTTTTGATAGAACGCCATTGGCACAGCATAGCCATTAAGGGCTTGCAGGGTGAGCGCTGTTCAAAATGCGGAGCTGTTTTAGAGGGGCATTTCGCAAAAGCGTTGCCTTAACGAAAGGCGATTTAATAATGTCGAGGGCGGTTTCCGCCCTTGACATTATTAAATCAAAGTGCTATTATCTTCTGGCGTTCGCGACAAGGTTGTGAGCGCTCGCCTTCTAGAAAGGCGTTTTGACAACAGCAGAGCGATTTTATTTACTTAAGAGCTTGTGTA
>JAFSXO010000310.1 GCA_017444045.1 bacterium
AGTTTTTGGCTCTTTCTCGGGTTAGCTTTTCGCACCAGTCGTAGGAGGCAGCTAAATCTGCCTGGCTGGAGCTTTTGTCGCATATACTCATAATTATTTCTTCCTCGTCAGAGAAGCCATTATAAGGTACCATTATAAGGTTATAAGAAGTGGAACAGCCAGTCGAGCGCCTGGGCGCAGAGGACTATGAGCTGCGAGGAGGGCTGGAGCAGCAGCTGGGACAGCAGCGTTCCCGCCAGCGAAGTGCCGGCCAACCAGACTACCATAATGTTAATGTGGTTCACCGGCCGCTTGTCGTGGACGCACTGGTCGGTGATGTGGGCGGCGGTGGGGTCGACCAGGATGCTGGCTAAAATGGTGGCCACGCCGTTGATAATTGAGGACAGCAGGGTAGCTGTGCGGGCTAAATGGCCGCTAAGCTGGGCTCCGGCTAAGATGGCCGACAGCACCCCGATTACGTGGATGCCCACCACTAGGGTATTGGCCAGCAGGAAGCCCTTGGGCATGGCGGCTACATCGCTGCGGGAAACTCCGAATAGTGAAGGGGCGCGCAGGCAGTGCAGTATGCTCAGCCAGTAGCGCGGGCGCAGAAGGTCTTTTAGAAGCTTGGCCATAGCGCCGCCCCGGTTCTCCAAGGCGGTTATGGCTCGGTTGTAAATCTCCACAAAGGTGGGGATGAGCAGCCAGCCCAGTATGGTGCCCGCTGTTGCCGCCCAGACCACCCAGCGGAACAGAGGGAGAAGCTCGGCGGCGGAAGCGCTGCCGTTGATAACCGAATCGCGCACGGCGCCCAGGATGGGGGCGTATACCTGAGTGGCCAGTCTGGTGATTAAAAAGAACACGTTGTAAATCGCCAGTGAGGTGGCCACTTTTTTGGTGATTACCGCCGACACTCGCGAAGATAGCGAGGTGAGCATGAGCAGGGCGGTCAGCATGTTAAGCCCGATGACCAGCCACATGTTTTCCGACATGGAGGTCTGCCCCAGCTTTAGGGTAGCCCACTTGATCATGGTGATGCCGATGGGAAATACGCCCAGGCCGAGCATTGCGCCTAAGAAATTGCCGGCTCCGAGCCAGAAGGTCATGGCCTGTACATCCTGCTCGGGACGCTGGCCCTGTACGGTTTGGTCGGTTATAACGGCGGCTTTGGGGTCCACAAAGATGGCGAAGGCGATGGCGGCAAAGGAGTTGACCAGGCCGGACAGCAGCACCGCAGTGGCTTCTAAGCGCGGAATAGCGGCGCTTACGTAGAGGGCGCACAGCGCCCCTACGGTCCAGATTGCGGTGGCGCAGACATTCCATACCAAGAAGCTGCCTTTAATTCTGCCGCTTCCTGCTGTCCATCCGCGCAGATTGAGGGGCGAGCGCCAGCAGCCGAAGAGAGCCTTTATGCCCCGCCAGGTGGGCAGCCCCAGCAGCACCCTGACCATCGAGCCGCGGCTTTGCACTCCGACTATTCCGCGCTCGTAGATGGCGCAGAAGGTAGGAAGCATCAGCCACGACATGAGCGCTCCCAGAGCCGAACCGATAACTACCCACTGAATCTGGGTGTACAGCACGTCGACAGCCCCGGTGCGCACCGCCTTGTCTACATAGCTGCCCAATATGGGCAGATAGAACAGGTTGGCAAAGCGGGTGAACATAAAGAATATCGAGGACACCGCCAGAGCTAAAGCGACCTGTTTGGTTTTGACGGCTGCGGGACGGGCGGCAACGTTCAGCGTTGTCAGCATGGAAACTACACCAGCCAGCAGGCATATAAACAGCAGGCGTCCGTCCGCCAAAAGCGCAAAGTCCATGGTTATTGTTTAACTGTGCTGGCGTTCCAGCAGTCTGTCGATGACAAAGGTGGCCACATGATCGGCATAGGTGCCCTTGCCGAAGCCGCCGTCAAAGCCCAGCTCCAAAGCCAGCTTATTGCTGATGCGGCTGCCGCCCACCAGGATGATGTATTTTTCCCGCAGGCCTCTGGCCTGTATGATCTCGATA
>JAFSXO010000311.1 GCA_017444045.1 bacterium
GATGAGCGTATGGCATCCTCGTCCTCTGTCGGAGGCAGTCAGCCGCTCTCAGTACAGCAGCATAGAGTAAGCCAGCAGGATATCGCTTTGGTGGGACAGGCGCTGGGTGAGGCCGCCAGCTCTGGGCGCGCCCTGAACAGAAGCGATGAGCGCTGGCTCGAGGTGCTGCGGCGCAATTGGGGCAGAGACACCATAACCGTTCCCGATCTCGACCGCCTTCCCGCTACGCGTCAGGTGAACTGCCGATTAACAGTGGATTCCATTAATGCGCAGCCCGGAGCGCTTAAAGCCCTGCATCAGGCCTGGCTGGCCATGGAAGCCGCCTCGCAAAGCGTTCCTCTGTTTTTTAAGGGCGACGGTTATACCGTGCCCTGCCATAATAGGGTGATATTTGCCCATCTGCGCCCCCATTACAGCTTAGCGCAGTTTGAGCAGCTCTATGAGCTTCTGCGCGAGCATGGTACCTTTGATATTAAAGTCAGTCCAGAGGATGGTCTGGCGATAACTACCGATATCGGGGATGAAAACCGCGAAATGTCCAGCCGCCAGTGGATCACCGATACGGTCCGCACCGGCGAGGCTGAGCGCATATTCGCCCCCGAAGCCTGGAAAAAGGCGCTCGGCACCTTAGCCAAGTTCTATACCTCGCCGACTGAGCAGCAGGCCTTCGACAGATGTATAGACGAACCGAGCATTTACCGCGAGGGCGGGCTGGCCGAAGGAGTGGCGCACATCTTTTATCCCCAAACCCTGCAGCGCGATCCCAACTGGTTCAACAATAAGCGCCTGGAATCTCACGGGCTGGCTCTGCAGGCTCTTTGCCAGGGCATTTTGGCCTGCGCCCAGAAGGCCGATTGGGCGGTAGAAAGACCCGATGACGAGTATCTGCAGGCTATCGCCAATTTGGCGGCTTACCTGATGAGCATCGATTATGCTACAGCCCCCTCGGCGGGCAATTGGGAGGAGACGCCCTTCCCAGGCGGACTGACCTGGGATACGCAGGCTATTCGGGCTGCGCTCGTGGACTTAAACGATCTGCTTTACGATCGCCATTACGATAGCTGTGCGGAGATCTGCCAGTTCAGGGAGCGCTTCAGCGGGATGCGACATGCCGATATCGCCACCGATCGCGTCGGCCTGATCAAGGCGATCGATGCCGGATCCGATCGCGTGCGCCTGCATTACATGGCTGAAAGCCCTGGCCATCGCGAGGCCGATGCTTCTCTGGGCTTCCTGGCCGCTTCCGATTTCCAGCTCGACGATGACCGTCTGGAGAGCGTATCCAAATATCTTCAGATGCTGGCCATGCTGGAGCGGCGCTTGGTGCGGGATAACGGCATGATCCGCTATGCTCCCTTCTATACCGAGCTTAAAGATGGCTCGAAGATGCTTTCTCCCGACAGCTATCTCAGCCTCAACTACAATATCGCCTGCGATCCTCAGGGAAAGCTGAATCTGGAATGGAAGGGCGTGCTAGACAGCTTTGGCTCTAAGGACTGCAGCGAGCCTCTGGTCTTTGCGGCCCGCGCCTCTTTGGCTACCGATAACTGCGAGGCGGAGTGGTTTATGGTCTCTGATTTGGCGCGCGGTTACGCAAATCAGGCTATGCATGTGCTCAATGCGGCGGCGGTGCGTTTGGGATGCAGCGCTGACCGCGTAAAGCGCGCAGATCTGTTGCCTGCTGAAAAGGAGCTGTTTGAGCAGGCGCTGGCTGGGGCTACCAGAAACATTAACCGCGCTTATGCCCGGGTTACCGCTGCCGAGGAAACAGTCAAGGCTAACGGCATGGCCGCTCCGGCTTGGGTAGTGCCAGAAGCCTGGCAGAGTGTAAGCACGCTACAGGGAAATATCGCCTATCTGCCTGGCGTAAATACGCCGCTGACCTGGGCCGTGGTATCACTGCAAAGCGCTTCTAAATGCTATATGGAGTTGCTCAAGGCGCTGGAACGTTAACTGAGCTTTATGCTGTCTGTTATGAGCAGCCTGTCTTCTATTACAATGTCACTTAGTTATTGACACTAGGTTAAGGATTCGTGGCATTGGTTCTGCTCATTTATGCACGTTAGCCCAGCGTTGCACGTTTGCGTACAGGTTGGCGCAGGCAATAGCGCGTAACCAGTTTCGCGCAAGGCACATCTGAGCGCAGCGAAGCAGTGCCAGCGCGAAAGCTGGTGCAGCGCCAATAAACGAGCGTATCATGCTTTAGCCGCTGTCGTTGAGTTAACGTCAGCGGCTAAGGCATGATATTTTTAATGTGTTGGATTTGCCAGCCGTCGGGGCCTGGTATCAAACCGATAGCGTCAAAGCGCAGCGCTTTGCAGGTAGGATGCGCCTGATCCAGAAATAGCTGGGCAGCTAGGCGCATCCTTGCTTGTTTTTGCGGGGTAATGCTTTCCAGGGGATTTCCCCCATATCTGGGGGAGCGGGTTTTAACCTCCACAAAAACCAGAGTGCTTTGGTCTTGGGCGATGATATCTAGTTCAGCTAGTATTCTGCCGGGACGGACCCTTTGACGGGACATGGAGCTGCCGGAGCTTTGGGGGCCTACGTGCGCCCTAAAGTTGCGCTTTAGAATTGTATATCCCAGATTGGTTAGGTAATTGGCCGCCGCGTCTTCTCCGTTTTGGCCTAGATGCTTATTGGCTTTGCTCGCAGATAATGACATATTTGACAGATTCGCATTATTCATCGTTTACCTTTATAATAGAATAGATTAGTATTTAGCTTTACTTGTTTTGGTTATTATATCCAGTATACTTCTGTCGATTGTTTTACTGTGTTCTTAGATAGATTTGGAGGTTTGCGCTTATGCTGTCCGGCTCCAAGAAGTATCGCGCATATCTTTGGGGGGCTGTTGGTGTCGGTTTAGGGACAGCGCTGTTTGTCGGCGGCTATTACCTGGGAACCGAACAGTATGGAGATGTATCCGATGTTTCATCGCCTTCCATAGTGGCCAATCAAAAGCCTGAAGCTTCCCTTTCGCACGAAGCCGGCGATAAGCCTGGAGCCTCTGGCCAGCCTGAAGCCGCTAAAAATCCTCTGGCCCAAAAGCGTCAGCTTTCGGCTTTTACCGATGACCAGCTAAAAAATCACATATCGACGCTTACCCGCGCTTCTTTAAAGAGCGTTACCCAGGAGCAGGCCGCAATTTGGCGGGAGTATATCCCCAAGCTGCTTCCGTCATACGGAGAAACTAAAACCTTTCAGGTGGCTAGGGATGCCCTGCGCGATTACGAGCATGTGGTCTTCCATACTACCGATACGCACAATTTAGCCAACAATCATAGGGTGCTGCGCAATTACGCGGATCTGGTGCATAAGTACTGCTCCCGCTGGGATGTACCCGAGGCCGTGGCAGAAGCGATTATTTCCTGGGAGAATTCCGGCTCTGTCGCCAGCGTGTCCTATGCGGGGGCGGTGGGTATCTGCCAGATGATGGAAGATACGGTATCGTTTGTGCACGATTATGCCGGCCAAGAGGCTGAGCTTTTGCGCAGAGATGCGGATGTAATGCGCTATAAAAAAGGCGATAAGAAGCGTGCCGATGACATGCTCGCCCAGGCGGATCTGCTGGACTGCGCTGTGCGCCATCGCACTATGGCCAAAGAGGCTAAACAGGATGAGCGCGTTCTGGTAAACTGCAATCTCGAAGATGCTATTATTTATATCAAATACCTGCTGCAGAAGTATGAAGGTCGGGAGGATTTGGCGATCGCGGCTTACCATTGCGGCATCGACAATCTCGACGACATAATTATCGTCTATGTAAATGATACCAAAATGTCCATGAGACGCGGCTCGGATCGTCGCGAGCTGCGCAGTATGATCAACAGCTACGATATTAAGTATGCCGATCTATGGCAGTACGAGAAGACGCGGGCTATGCTCAGTGGCGTGCGCACCATGAACGGAGAGCTGACAACAGATGCCAACCGCTACGAGGCGCTGGGGGATGAGGCGGATATTTATCTGTGGAAGGTGCTTTCGTCTTGGGTCGCCTACAAGGCTGGGCAAGACTATACGGCTTGGATGATCGAAAACAACCGTGGCAGTCGTGAAGAGTGCGCTTATAGCGGTGTGCCGATTTATGATACTCCCGCCAAAGTTAAGGATGCTCTGAAAAGCGGAAGCTTGGTCAGCGTTAAGAAGGTGCTGCCGCAGAAGGGGGCCGAGCTGCTTAGCGAGAAGGTCGCGGACGTTAATGATGTCGCCAAAAAGAAGGCGGCCGGAGCTGCCCAGGGAGTTCACAGCCATGAGCATGCTTCAGATGACGCAGCCTGGCTGGTGCATCCGGAGCTTTTGGGCTATATGGACGATTTGCTCAAACGTTGGGACGTGGCTTCTGGCAACAGCAAGGTGCGCCTGCCGGTCGGCTTGCTCTCAGGCGTCATTAATCCGCATATTCTAAGCGGCGAGCATGTCGGCAGCTGCTGGGCTTTGAAAATGTGTCCCGTGAATACGATGGACAGCCACTTGCGCGGGGTGGCCTTTGATTTGGATTACAGCGGCATGGCCAACGCTCAGCGTAAGGAGCTGCAGGGCTTGCTCGAATATGATTTTGTGTTTGACCGGGTCTTTGTGAGAAATCGTTCCGGCAAGACCCATGTGGTTCTCAATCCCCGCTGGGGCGACTACTATTATAAAAAATACCATGAAAGCTTCGGCAAGTGAGCTATAGCAGTTCTGCCTCTTTCGTCAGAACGCTAATAATTGACCTTAACCCGCAGGAGGCAATATGCCGGTAATCTCTATCCGTAATTTAACCCGCACTTATCTGATCGGCGGAGATATAGAAGTGCAGGCCCTGCGTGGTGTCGATCTCGACGTAGAAAAGGGCGAATTTGTGGCCATTATGGGGCCTTCTGGCTCGGGCAAGTCCACCATGATGAACATTTTGGGCTGTCTGGACAAGCCCACCGCGGGTACCTATATTCTTGACGGCGACAATGTCAGCAATATGAGCGGCGATGAGCGGGCGGCGGTGCGCAATCTGCGCATCGGCTTCGTATTCCAGGGTTTTAACCTGCTGGCGCGCACTACCGCTTTGGAGAACGTGGAGCTGCCTCTGATGTACCGCGCTAATGTGCCTCCGCCTGCGGAGAGGCGCAAAATGTGCATTGAGGCTCTGAAGCGCGTGGGGCTGGAAGGGCGCATCGATCACGTGCCCACGCAGATGTCAGGCGGTGAGCAGCAGCGCGTGGCCATTGCCCGGGCTTTGGTGACTAAGCCCTCCATAATTCTGGCCGATGAGCCCACGGGTAACCTGGATTCGAAGCGCACCGAAGAAGTGATGGAGCTTTTTAACGAGCTGAACAGCAAAGAGGGCATTACCACGGTAATGGTGACCCACGAGCCCGAGGTGGCGGTCAAGTGCAAGCGGGTGGTGCTGTTCAAGGACGGCAAGATTATCGGCGACGGCACACCCGATGAGGTGCTGAATAAAATGGCTTATGGGGTAATCCGTTAGCTGGTTGGGGATTATCGCTGTTAGCGCTTGTTCTGAATGTTACCCCCTAGTGCAATGTCGTTTAGTTAGTGTTTCGCGAACATATTCGCGCTGCACCAGCTTCCGCGTCGGCACAGCTTCGCTTTGCTTAGATGTGCCTGGCGCATAATTATTTATGCGCTTTAATCTTTTCGCAGCGGCATGAATCGTGCTGGCATAGGTTTAATGCTGATATTGTTCAGTAAATGGGGAAGTCTGGGTAACAGTTGGCTTGAGATTTGGCGTTGTTGTATAGCCAACTAAGGGATCATTCTGAACATCTCAATAGGATTCTGTAAATATGTGGAAGAAATAGATAACATTTCCCGGCAAGAGCTTTGCCACTACGATCCTGACCAATGCCATTTAGTTAAGGATTCGTGGCATTGGTTCTGATTATTCATGTGAGTTAGCGCTGCGTTGTATGTTAGCGTATAAGTTAGCGCACTACAAGCGTTGGAACTCGATTTTCCCAACAGCCTTGGCCACCCCCTCTGTCGCTGGCGCGACTTCTCCCCCTGCCATTCTTTAGGGGGAGTTATAATGGGGATCTCTTGGCCATTGCTTAACTAAACGACATTGCGATCCTGACGAGTACGATCCCGCTGGCTGCAATATGTAGCTATATTAACTCCGTCGATAAAGCTTAAAGGTTGGTAAATAAATGAATAGTATTTATAGCAGATTCATGCTTAAGGCCAGACCTCTGCTGCGCCGCGCAGGGCGGGCAATGGCTATTGTGGCGCTTTTGCTGGCAGTCTCTTATGTGGTTATTCAGGTGTCGGCTTGCGTAGGGAGCAATAAGGCAAACGCCGAGGAGTGCTGTTCAGCTCCAGACAATTATGCTAGTGGCGAGGAACGCTGTTCCGATCCAAAAGCCCAGGAATATCCTCTGATAGTGCATTTTATAAATGTCGGCCATGGCGACTGCGCGCTCATACAGTGCGAAGGCCACAATATGATCATCGACGGCGGTATGCCAAGGTACGGTGACAGGGTAAGGGGCTATCTCAGAAGGCAGGGAGTCGAGCATTTAGACGCTGTGGTCTGCAGCCACGAGCATAAGGATCATGTGGGCGGTCTGCGCACAATAGTACATTCGCTTTCTTACGATAAGGTTTTACGCTCCCAGCGATTATTATGCTGGCAATAACGCTTTTAATAAGCTGGTGAGCATGGTGCGCAGCCATGGCAAGGATATTACCATTCTGAAGGCCGGCGACAGCTTCGCTTTGGGCGGGGCTACAGTTGAGCTGGTTGGGCCGGTTATGGATTACGGCGGCAACGCCAGGCGCGAGGACAACCACTCGCTGGTGATGCGCATAAGCTACGGCGAGCAGTCCTTCCTGTTTACCGGAGATATTTATACCCAGGCAGAATACGACATCATGGACAAGGGGGCCGAGCTTGGCAGCAAGGTGCTGAAGGTAGCGCATCACGGCTCATCTACCTCGTCCGGCGAAGCATTTCTGCAGGCGGTGAACCCTAAGTACGCGGTTATATCCTCAGAGGGTAGCCAGAAAAACCATCCTCATCACGAGACCTTGGAAAAGCTTCAGCGTATGAATATAATCACCCGTCGCACGGATATGGAGGGCGATATCGTGTTCGCCTGCGATAAGCATAATATGCAGGTGATGAGCGGTCAGGCCGAGTAGCTAGTACAGTGTCGGTCAATGCCATTTAGTTAAGGATTCGTGGCATTGGTTCTGATAATTCATGTGAGTTAGCGCTGCGTTGTACATTAGCGTATAAGTTAGCGCACAACATGCGTTAATCTTCGATTTTTCCGCCAGCTGTGGCCACCCCCTCTGTCGCAGTCGCGACATCTCCCCCTGCCATCCTTTAGGGGGAGTTATAATGAGGATCTATTGGCCATTGCTTAACTAAACGACATTGCAGTGTCGGTAACTGGCATTGATAGCTA
>JAFSXO010000312.1 GCA_017444045.1 bacterium
CACCTTCGCGCACAGGCCGGCGCACCTCTATGCTGGGCAGAGTGCGCCCCATAAGCGCCTTAGCGGAAGCGCCCAAAGCTACAAAACGCCGCAGAACCTTGTCGTAAGCCAAATACGAGGGCTCGCTGTACACGCGCCCATGCCCGCTTACTAAAATAGGCATAGTATAGCTGCCTATATCTATGCTGATATCGGGAGACACGCTCCCCAGAAAACGGCCCCAAAATCCCATACTCAGTAATTCTCTACAGAAGCCCTCTGCCCTTGAAAAATATGGCCATACCCTCTGTCGCTGGCGCGGCTTTGCGCTGCACTAGCTTCATTGCCGGCACTGCTTCGCCGCGCTCAGGATAGAAAACCCAAATTCCTTCAGCAGGCGGTCTAGCACCGACAGAGGCAGACCCATAACATTGAAATAGCAGCCGTCTATTTTTTCCACAAACAAAGAGGCCATATCCTGAATGCCGTAGGCGCCAGCTTTATCGAGCGGAAGGCCAGTGGCTACATAAGCCCCGATCTCTTCCTCGCCGATAGGCCGAAAGCGCACTCTGGTGACCGCATGGGCACAGCGGCATTCCCCTCCGCCCTCGCGGCATATGCACACTCCGCTCAGCACGCAGTGCCAGCGCCCCGACAGACGGCGCAGCATATCCCTGGCCTCAGCCTCGCTGTGCGGCTTGCCCAGCATGTGCCTATTAAAGCGCACAGCCGTATCGGCACCGATAACCAAATGCGGGCCAGCAGTCTTCGCCAAGCCGCGCGCTACAGCCACGGCCTTGGCGCGGGCGCTCGCCTCGACCGACCGCGCCGCCTGCTCGAGGCTGCTATAATCGTGCATGCTAGGCTCTACATCAGCCCCAGCCGGCAAAACGACAAAATCCAGCCCCAGATTCCGCAAAAGCTCACGCCGGCGAGGCGATCCGGATGCCAGCACTATCGAGAATTCAGACATAAAAAACTACCTTATCTGCAATGACAGCAATTAAAGAGGCGACGATATTGGCTGGACTATCAGCGCTTGCGTTTGCCGCGTCCGCGCAGCCCGGACAGAGCCGCTAAGGATTGCCTCTCCTGACAGCGCTGCTTTTTCTCTTCCAAACGAATGGCCTGCGAGGGGCGCATATCCGGCATTTTGGCTTTTTCAGACTCGTATTCGGCCAGCCAGGCGGGTTTGGGCTCAAAGGCGAACTCGCTTTTGCCTATGCGCACGGTATCGCCAGGCTGGGCGCCGGCCTTGATCAAGGCATCCTCTACGCCCCAGGCGTCAAACCGCCGCTGCAGCCGTCCAACAGATTCCTCTTCATCGAGATCGGTCATGGCCACAGCCTTCTCCACGCGCACCCCGCGCACCACCCAAACGTCGTCCTCGCTGCTGACTTCAAAATCATAGGCATCGGGGGCGTACAGAGCCTCAATGGGCATCGGCGGAAGCGACGGCGCTTCCCGCACTACCTCAAATAGCTCCGACAGCAGACCCTCCACACCAGTTCCGCTGATACAGGAGATCCTGTGCAGCCGTTTGCCCTCGCGGCGCAAAGCCCTTTCTAAGCAGCGCAGCGCCTCTTCGCAGCCTTCGATATCGATTTTATTGACCGCGATGACCTCAGGGCGGCTGATAAGATCGGGATCGTACTGTTCCAGCTCGCGCCGTATAGCCAGGTATTTGGCCAGAGGATCCGCGGGGTCGATTTCGGCAGCATCGAGCATATGCAGCAGAACGCGGGTACGGGAAATGTGCCGCAGAAAATCGTGGCCCAGCCCCGCTCCTTCGGCAGCGCCCTCAATTAATCCAGGTATATCGGCCAGAACCATGCGC
Source organism: bacterium (assembly GCA_017444045.1). Lineage (GTDB taxonomy): Bacteria > Vulcanimicrobiota > Xenobia > Xenobiales > Xenobiaceae > JAFSXO01. The sequence goes on from JAFSXO010000312.1 coordinate 1,817, forward strand.
TTATAATCGCGCTCGACCACGCCCAGAACAGGCGAAAGCGTGGTAAACGGATAGTTGGCGATTGCCGGCTGGGCATCGGTTACCGTGGCTAAAAGCGTGGATTTTCCCACATTGGGGAAACCGATAATGCCCACCTGGGCGACTACGCGCAGCTCCAGGCGCACCCACAGCTCATCGCCTGGCTCTCCCAGCTCGTATTCGCGCGGAGCCTTGCGCTCGGTGGTGATAAAGCGCACATTGCCGCGTCCGCCCCGCCCTCCCTTGGCAGCGACGTATTCAGCGCCGTGAAAGGCCAAATCGGCCAGGCAGTGCTCGCCGGAATCATCGTACACTATGGTTCCTACCGGCACTCCGACATACACATCGTCGGCATTAGCCCCAGTGCAGTTTTTGCGCCCCCCGTTGCCGCCATTGCCAGC
>JAFSXO010000313.1 GCA_017444045.1 bacterium
GTTCCCCGAGATTCCGGTTCCCGGTGAGCACGAGCAGCCTCAGCTCCCCACCGACGGCCCGAAGCCTGGTGTTCCCAATCCTTCCATGATGTACGGGATGTTCCCGAGTCTGCCGACCCCCGGCGAGAACAAGATCCCTGGCGATTTTGAGTTCCCCGAAGGTCTGAAGCCCGATGCTGAGCCGCACAATATGTACGGCGTGTTCTTCCCGCATGATCCTATCGGCGGCGGACAGAAAATAGAGCTGCTCGGCGGCCAGGAGGAGAAGCCTAACACTTTGGGCTTTGGAGGAGAAGCCTAACACTTTGGGCTTTGATTTTGGAAGCTAGTAATCTGGCTGCTTTTTAGTGGTGTCTGTATGGTGTTCTGCGGTTGCAGGCGTGCCATACTTAAATGAAGATTCCCAGACCTGCGGTTTGGGAATCTTCATTTAAGGACTTGCCACCCGCATTCTTTCAATGTCGTTTAGTTAGTTTTTCGCGTAGATATTCGCGCTGCCCCAGCTTCCGCGCTGGCACTGCTTCGCTTCGCTCAGATGTGCCTTGCGCGGAACTGGTTACGCGCTATAATCTGCAAACGACAGCCATCAATTGTGTCTGCATGGGCTTAACTAAATGACATTGCGCATTCTTTAGGGGAAGTTAGGATGAGGAGCTGTTGGCCATCGCTTAGGTTAATGATACTGGCTAATAGCTAACTTATAATCATTGCCACCATTTATAGGAGCAAATAAGACATATGGCGATTACCGTTAAGCCCGGAAGACCCTCTCACTGCGTGTGGGAGCTGACTTTGAAATGCAATATGCGCTGTAAGCACTGCGGCTCTTATGCCGGAAAAGACCGCGTGGGAGAAATGACCCTAGAGCAGCTTCTCGATGTAGCCGATCAGCTGGCAGATATCGGGGTTAAGCGCATTACCCTGTCAGGTGGAGAGCCGCTGCTTCGGGAAAACTGGGATCAGATCGCGCAGCGCTTAATCGAGCGCGGTGTGCGCGTGGGTATGATCAGCAACGGTTATTTTATGACCGATAATATCGATAAGCTTGTGCGTTTGAAGGCTTTGAAGGCACCTGGATGTCTGGAGGTCGTCGCCATGTCCGTTGACGGGCTGCGAGAAACTCACGATGATTTTCGCCGCGTGCCCGGCTCTTGGGATCGCATAAAGGCCGGCTATAAGGCGCTGCACGAGGCTGGCATATATACGGCCGCTATTACGTCTGTATCCAATAACAACATTAAAGAGCTCGATGAGATGCTCAAGATGTTCATGAGCTGGAAGGTCAACGCCTGGCAGCTGCAGACTCTGTTCGGCGGCGGGCGTATGCGCGAGTTTCCGGAGCTGATGCCCGGTCCGGCCGGTGTTGAGACTGTGGCGCGTTTTATTGCTCAGACGCGTTTAAACCGCTATCCTATTTTGGTGTTCCCTGCCGACTGCTTGGGGTTCTGCACCGAGCTTGATCCGTTTATTCTGGAAGGGCCGTGGCAGGGGTGCCAGGCGGGCATTACGGCCCTCGGTATTGAGGCCAACGGCAATGTAAAGGGATGTCTGTCCCTTTGCCCTGAGCTTCAGGAGAATAATCCCTTTGTTGAGGGCAACCTGCACGAAGAAAAGCTCATCGACATCTGGAATAAGCCCGGGGCGTTCGCCTATAACCGCGAATTTGAGCCGAGCAAAGCAGAGGGCTTCTGCGCCACCTGCCGTCACTTGGAGCGCTGCCGCTGCGGCTGCTCTGCTCAGGCCTATTTCGCGACGGGCACGGTTAACAATAATCCGTACTGCATGCTGGCTGAGCGGGACCGCAAGGCTAAAGAGCTGCGCGCCCAGGCCGAAGAGCTGCGCTGTAAGGCTGCCAGCTTGGAGAAGCAGGCCAGGCAGGTGCTGCATCCCGAGCGTCCCTACCCGCAGCGCATCGTGCGCAATAGAGTCACGCCTGGCAGGCGGGCTAGCGTCGCCAGCATTTTGAATAGCCGATTCTTTAACGGCAAAAGAAGCTAACAGCGCCTTTGTCCTGCTGATATGTTAAGCAGGCTGTGATGATGTTTATCGGGCAATGCGCAGCGATATTTTCGGAGAGCGTTGCCCGATGTTTTTTAAGCAATACCGGAAGCTTAGCGTGCTGTAAACAAATGTGCCATAAAACAAA
>JAFSXO010000314.1 GCA_017444045.1 bacterium
CGCGGAGGCTGCTGAGGGAACCCAGGCACAGGCTGATACCGCCGCTAGCGCCGACGCCGGCAGCGCTGAGCCTGCTTCCTATATTTTGCGCTTTGCGTCCTTTCACCAAGAGGATTACGCCGTGGAAATGCTTACCAGGCTGTCCACCAACAACGTTAAAGGCAAGATCCATAAAGTTAGCGATGCCGACGGCACTGACGTATACCAGGTCATCAGCGCCGATGAATACAGCTCCCTTGAAGCTGCCAATGCCGCCAAAAGCGATATGCTTAAAATCGGGGTAGATGCTGTAGTAGCCAGCAGCAAGGATTAGTCCCGGCGCCAGGCCGTTAACGCAGCGATCGGTAAGCATGTCAGATATTTATGCGCTTAATGCTTTTCAGGCTCCTAAAAACGGCTGCTCCGTCGCTTTAGGCTTTTTTGATGGGGTGCATAAAGGGCATCAGCAGATACTCAGCCGCACTCTGGAAATGGCCTCCGCTCAGGCGGAAGAGGGCGCAGCTCTTTTGCCTATCGTGTATTCTTTTGCCAACCATCCCTCCGAGGTTCTGTATCCGCAGCGCCGGCTGGAGCTGCTAAGCACAGCTGAGGAGCGCTGGGAGCGCCTCTGCGCGAGCGGCCTTAAGGGCGTATGCGAGCGTTTTACGCCAGAGCTGGCCGCCTGGGAGCCGCGCGCGTTCTTTGAGAGAGTGCTTCTGCAGCGGCTAAGGGCCAGGGTCATTGTATGCGGTCCCAATTACCGATTCGGCCGCGGCGCTGCCGGAACTCCGCAGCAGCTGGAGGAATGGGGGCGGGAATGCGGGCTGCAGGTCTGCCGGGTGGGCATGGCTTCTTATAAGGGCGAGACGATATCCTCCTCGCGCCTTCGCGCTGCAGTCCGCGCCGGCAAGATGCGCGACGCCAAGGCTATGCTCGGCGAGCCGTTTAAAATTAGCAATACCGTAGAGCGCGGCCAGCAGCTGGGCCGGCGCTGGGGCTTCCCTACGGCCAACCTGGAATGGCCTGCAGAGAAGGTCGCCCCGGCCTGGGGAGCTTATGCCTGCCTGGTGCGGCTGCCCGACGGACAGATGCGCCCAGCGGTGGGCTATCTGGGCTCTAGGCCTACGCTGAATCAAAGCGAGCCAGAAGTGCGCCTAGAGGTAAATATCGGCAATTGGTCACAGGGTGTGCCGCGCTGGGATGAGCGCTGCTGGACGGAAGACGATGAGGGCGAGCTGATGCTTTATGGGCAGCGGCTGACCGTGTATTTCTTGGAACTGCTGGCTCCGCAGCGCCGCTGTGAAAATATGGATGCGCTGCGCCGGCATGTATTCCACTGCAGACAGCTTGCGGACCAATTGGGTGCATTTAAATAAAACTGGCGCAGTGCCAGTCTAATTACGCAGTGCCAGTCTTATTAATGCTAGCCTGTACGCCCAATGCCATTGGGTGCGGCGTCAGCCCGTTTGCGAAAATCTTACTGAACTGAACTCTAATCGACGCTTAAGAGGGCGATTTTGTAGTGCATCGTGGTATGTGCCGGGATGGGGCCGCGTCCGTATTCTCCGAAGGCTAATGACGGCGGGATTATCAGATAGCGCACTTCTCCGGCGCGCATGCCGACAATGCCC
>JAFSXO010000315.1 GCA_017444045.1 bacterium
TCTGTGCTTGTGGCTGCGCTGGCGGTGCGGCGTTGGGTGCCGTGGCGGCCGTGGGCTGAGCTACTGTCGCTGGTGCTGCAGCTGGCTTCTGGGCTGTCTGTGCTGGTGGCTGCGCTGGCGGTGCGACGTTGGGTGTCGCGGCGGCCGTGGGCTGAGCTGCTGTCGCTGGCGCTGCAGCTGGCTTCTGGGCCGTCTGTGCTTGTGGCTGCGCTGGCGGTGCGGCGTTGGGTGCCGTGGCGGCCGTGGGCTGAGCTACTGTCGCTGGCGCTGCAGCTGGCTTCTGGGCCGTCTGTGCTGGCGGTGCGCTGGTTGGCGCAGCTGCGGGAGCCTGGCTGGGGAAGAGTTCTGCGAGCGTGCGCAGCGACTTGCCTGGGTGTTTATGCTGATTGGCTTCATTCAGGCGCTGCGCGGCAACATCGTTCTGGCCGATAAGCTGATATTCGCTGGCTAAAGAGGCCAGAAACGCCGGATTGGCTTTAAGCTTGTTGTAGACCATGCCCAGCCCTTGGGCCGCCTGCTGATGGTTGCCCAGCCTAGAGAGGGTCATGCCGGCGAAGGCCAGGGTGTAAGGATCGCTCTGGCGGGCGTTGAAGGCGCGCTGGAAGTGCTGCAGCGCTGCATTGTAATCGGCGTTTTCGTAGCACTTCAGCCCCAATAGCAGCATGGCGTCGGGTGAGCTGGGATAGGCTTTAACCAGCTTTTCCCAGGCTGCCTTGGCCTTTTGATAGTCGGCGGGATTATGGGCGTAGCAGAAGCGGTCTAGGAAGCACATGCCCAGCAGGTGCATTAAAGACGCGTTCTGGGGCAGCAGCGCGGCGGCTCGTTCTCCCAGGGCGATAGCTTGATCGCTGCGGCCTTGACTCTGCATTTTCTGCATGGCCTGGGTAACCGCGGTGCTGTAGGCCGTCTGTTTGTTTATATCCTTGGGATCGGACTTGTAGGCTTTTTCCAGCGAGGCGATCTCGGGATCGATGCCGTTCTGCGCGAGCATAAAAGCAGCGCCGCAGTTCTGCCCAAAATCACGGGTGCGAGCGTCGGGATTGGCCTGCGAGTCTGTGCCTGCTGCTGACATTAAAGCTAAGAGCAAGGCTCCTGTAATAACGTTGCGCGTGTGTTTCATTGCTTTTTCGAGTTTGCTCCTGGCTCAAATGCTAATGTCAGTCACTTATTGCGTTATAATGCCATTAACTTAAGGAATCAATGGCATTGGTTCGGATTATTCATGTTAGTTAGCGCTGCGTTGTATGTTTGTGTACAAGTTAGTGCACAACATGCGTTAAACCTCGATTATCCCATCAGCTGTGGCCACCCTCTCTGTCGCTGGCGCGACTTCTCCCCCTGCCATTCTTTAGGGGGAGTTATAATGGGGATCTATTGGCCATTGCTTAAGTTAATGAGACTTCTTGCGTTATGAGCACCTTTGCGCTGCACCAGCTTCTGCGCCGGCACTGCTTCGCTTCGCTCAGATGTGCCTTGCGCAGAACTGGTTACGCGCTTAGGTGCTATCGTTTTAGTGTAGCAAATCGCCAAGTGACTGACAATATCATTAGCTGGCTCGCTTGCCAGCACAGCTTCGTTGCGATAGCTTTTAGATTACTTCGGCCTTGATGATCATATTGGGCTTTTGGCGCAGACTCTCCAGATAGGCGCCGCCGTTGCTCCAGAGCTGACCCTGATCCAGGCCCATAGAAGGATCGCCGACAGCCACAAAGGACGTAGCGATTTCGTAGCCCTCGGTAACCCGGGCAAAGGTTGAGAAGCCGCCGTTGTCCTTGAGGAAGCTGTTGTCGCCGTAGTTGATGAAGATCTGGGTGCTGTTGGTGTTGGGGCCGGCTTTGGCAAAGGCCAGAGTGCCGGGCAGCAGCTTGAACAGGCTGGGATCGTCGTTGAAATTGTTGTGCTGCCATTTTCTGTGCTCAGGACGCCAGTTGATGCCGAACTGAGCCACGAACGGGCGCGGCTGATTAACCACGCGGAAAATTGGAGTGCCGTCATAGAAGCCAGTTTTGACCAGCTCGATGAAGCGCTGGGCGGCATTGGGAGCAGCCTGGGGGTAGACCTCGATGAAGAGATCGCCGGCATCGGTCTGGAACTTAACGGTGACTACTTCGGTAATTTCCGGAGCCTTGCTGGGGTTGAAGGGGACTAGTCCCTGATACTTTTCGGCCATTTTTTCTAGTTCTTCCTTTGATGGTTTTTTGGAAAAAAACTTTTCAAACATACATAATCCTTTAGCTGTCTATTTGGCAGGCTGTTCGGCAGGCTGTTCGGCGTTCTGCGCTGGCTTGCTGGGAGTGTCCTTCATGATCTCCATCTTGATAATCATGTTGGGCTTGTGATTCTCATTTTGGTTGGCCAGGTAATTCTCGCCATCTTCCCACAGAAGCCCCTGATCTAGACCCATAGCGGGATCTCCTACCGCTTTGAAGGTCTGCGCCGCTTCAAAGCCGTCGGTTATGCGGGCGAAGGTGGTGAAGCCTTCGGCGCGCAGCTGGCTGTTATCGCCGTAGTTGATAAAGACCTGGGTGCTGTTGGTGTTGGGGCCGGCTTTGGCGAAGGCCAGAGTGCCGGGCAGCAGCCGGAAGAGGCTGGGGTCATCGTCGAAGCACTTTTCCTTATATTCTTTCATTCCAGGGCGCCAGTTGATGCCGAATTGGGCCACGAAGGGCTTGGGCTCGCGCACTACGCGGAAAATAGGGGTATTGTCGTAGAATTTCTTATCTACCAGCTCCAAAAAGCGTTTGGCGGCATTGGGGGCGGCCTCTGGGTAAACCTCGATGGTCATGTCGCCGGCATCGGTCTGCATGAGCACCTTGGTCGCTTTCGTGATCTCCGGAGCGTTGACACCGGGCATGGGCACCAGGCCGAAAGCGTTGGGTTTTTCCGTTTCCTCTTCCTGAACCAGGGCGCTGGGTGCCGGAGGCTCTTCGTTCTGAGCTTTGGTGGCGGTGGAAGGATTGCAGGCGAAGCTGGCGATTGCCAAAATAGCGGTTAGCGCTAAAGGCGCTTTGAATGAACGGGACATTTTTACTCCTTATTTGCTGCCCCATGCCAGCGGACGCGGAGGAGCTAGGCTGCCGCGATCTGTGACCTGGGATTCTGTTTATATACTTTTTTCAGTTTTTGCTAGTCAAGCGCTAAGCTATAAACTGAGCAATGTTATTTAGTTTAGCTTTTGTTGTTGTATCTTTCGTGACGCTTTAGTTGGTTCAGGCGCGTAACTAGTTCCGCGCTGGGCATATCATTTATCTTAGCCTTTCGGCAGGTTTTGCGCTGGTGGCAGATCCCAGCTGTTGGGAATATGGGACAAATCGTTAAAGCCGACCAAAACCATGCACTCATCGCTGTAGCGTATGCGGACTATGCCCGTGTTGCCTAACTCGGTGGTCCAGTTGTGCTCTGCGGTGGGCATGCCTAGCATATCCCACAGACAGCAGCGAATGACCCCGCCATGCGTAAAGACTATGATGCGCCCTTCTTTGGGGCGCTCGCTTTGCCAGGCCTTTACGCGCGCGGTAACGTCTGCCAGCGATTCCGCTCCGCCGGGGAAGGGGAGGGTGTAGGGGTCCTTCCACCAGTCTGCAACCTGCTGCTGCAGATCGGGGGAGATTTCGTTCCAGGTCTTGCCCTCCAAATGGCCCATGGGGATCTCGCGCAGTCTAGCGTCTAGCCTGATCTGCCGTTCCGGCAGGGCCAGCTGGGCGGTTTCGGCGCTGCGGCGCAGATCGGAACTCCAGCACTCATCGAAGGGTATATCCTTGAGGCGCTCGGCTAACAGCATGGCCAGCCTGCGCCCGTTGTCGTTGAGGGGCATGTCGGTATGGCCCTGCCAGCGCTTTTCGGTATTCCAATCGGTCGTGCCGTGACGAACCCACCATATTTCAAGCATAACAAGTAAACTTAGTTTTTTTCAGAAACAGTCCTGCTAAGGCGCTGCTCCTGCTTTGTGTATAGTATGCGCGAGTTGACACGGCTGTGCCCCGCGTCTCTAATAATAAAGAAGTGCTGCCAGTAGATGGTTAGCCCTTAAGAATGGTTATTAGATAACCGCTCACTTTTGGACGTAGGGAGCGGTTATTTGCTTTTATGGTGAACTTGGATCCCGATGGCTACGCCAAGTTATTTTTAAAACACAGTCTTTTTCTGCACGTAGATCAGTGCCGCAGCACCCACGAAGAAGCACCCCAGGATCAGTCCCTCCAGGCAGGCGATGCCGTATCCGCCCAAGAGGCCCTGCAGCCAGGCGATGATGCACATAGCGCCCCAGGCGGTCAGAGTATTAAGCGATCCGAAGGCGGTCATGTCGCCCTCGATGGGGAACATTTTGGGCACGCTGATAACCAGAGCCATCGAATACACGCGGTCTAGCAGCATAAATACAGCGATTAAGCCTACAGCCGTCTGAAGATTTAGCCCACCAAAGATGAACAGCGGCAGTATAATCGCCGACAGTCCCAGGCTGGTTAAAAATGTCGTTTTGTGGCCGAACCAGCCTATGATGCGGTTGGTGGTAAAGTTGATCGCTGCCTCAGTGATGCCGATGATCAGCAGGGCAAAGCTTATGTCTTTGAGATTGAGGCCGTAATGCTCGGCAAACCAGATGCCGCAGAAAGAATAAAAGCCGAAGTAAGCCATGCGGTTGACGGTGGTGCCCAGATAATAGGCGCAGGCGTAAGGAGCGGCCAGGGCGGTGCCGTAAGGCTTGAGAATGCGCAGCAGCAGATTGCTCTGTTCAGCTTTTGCTGGGATAGCTTTTGCTCCAGGCTTATCGTGCTCAGCTTCTGTCTGCTCTTTTTTCGTCTCAGCGTTTCCCTCTGTGTCCTCGCCATTATTCTCTGGTTCAGCGTTTGCCTTTTGGGCAGCGCTATTCTCGGTTGCGGGACGCGCCGGAACGGCAGGATAAAACTTATAGAGCAGCAGGCCGCTGACGGCGGTCAGAGCGGCGATGACCCAGATCGGCAGCTGCCAGCTGAAATTGAAGGCCATCAGTCCGGCCAAGGGAACGCCGATGGCCGTGGCCAACGGGCGCGCCGACATCAGCACGGCGATCATGGCCGGAAAATAAGCCTTTGATACGCCGTGGAAGGTAAGCTGCCACATCACCGAGGCCACCAGCCCGGCTCCGAAGCCTGCCATACAGCGCAGCGCGTTGGCTATCGGAAAGCTGTCCGACAGGGCAAACAGCACCTGGGCTCCGGCCAGCAGAGCCACCACATACGCCAGACAGCGCTTGGCGGGTACAGCCTGGAGCAGAGATGGGCCGAAGAACAGGCCGACTACGGTGCCGCCCGAGCAGAAAGAAATCAGCCAGAGGGCGCGGGCTTCCGCAACGCCGAAATGCTGGCTGATGGGGCCGACCATGGGGGCAATGGCATTGTCGATGGAGTTGAAAGCAAAAATCAATATGAAGGAAAGAACGACGACCAGCCGTTCGCTCCACGAAGATGCCGTGCCTGTGACCTGGTTTTGCGTGTTTTGTTCCATTGCTTACCCGCAACAAGGCCGGCTTCCTGTCGCGTCGTGCCGCGCTAAAGCAGGAGAGCCGCACCTGTTTTACAGATTGTTCTCAATAATAGGGCTGACCGTTCTCCAAACCTCTGATATGTAGTGCTGGTCGGGGCCGAAGATAGCTACAGAGATTTTGCCTTCCCGGGGAGGATTGGTAATGATCAGGCCGCGTTCGGCTCCGGGCCGGTCGATAAAGACCTTTTCCCCGCGCCAGGTGACTTCTTGCAGGCGCAGGCAGAGGCGCTCGAAATTGGGGAAACCGCAGGGAATGGATTCGCGGCAGTAAAGGGTATGCTTATTCCATCCGGCGCCGAAATAAGACTTTGCGAACTCCACGACGTAACCGAAGCCGTTGCGTCTGAAATTGCATTCCAGGACTACGGGGGTATCGTGCTGGCCGGACACAAAGGCCCAGTCCAGGTTCATCAAGCCTCTGGCTCCGCGCTTTTGGGCAATCTCAGCCAATTTTAAAGCCCCTTCGCGGATGGCCTCGACATTGAAATCCTCGTATAGCTTCTCGGCACCCGGAGTGCGGAAGGGAGCGGTGAAGCCGCACCAGCCGCCGTGTTCGAATATCTGTCTGTCCCTGCCTATAAATTCCAGGACATCGTCGCTTATGCGCACCAGAGAACCGGATACTTCGGTAATATTTAAGAACGGCTCGATCATGACCGTACCGCTGTTGTACCAGTCCCTGATTTTGGCCTGCAGGATGCGCGCCGGTCCCGACAGATTGCCGGCTCCGCCCGCGTACTTGGTCTTGCGCAGCATGACCCGGTGAAAGCGTTTGCCCCAGTTGCGCAGCTCGGCGTTTAATTCGATATCATCGTGAGCAGCGTGGCCCAATACGGTGGGGATGCCCGCCGCTTCGGCCATGCGCTTGAAATATAGCTTATCGTTGAGGTCTTCGATTAAGCCGTCGTTGATCAGCTTTGGATCCGTGCCCTGCGTGGGTATGCCTAGGGCTTCTGCCAGCTTGAGTATCGCCGGAGTCTCTATGAAGGCTTCTATGTGCCAGTCCTGGGACTGACACTTTTCGCGCAGTAGGCTCACGGTTTTCTCATTTGCCAGAACAGCATCGGCCAAAAGGCGGGATTCGGTAATGCCTGTGTCAACGACGTATTCCGTGCCATTTCCCAGCCCGATGAGGCTGTTCATATAGGCGCAGAAATCTTTGTCGAGAGGCCAGGGCACCACGAGCATGTCGCCGGGGTGAAGCTCAGCCAGGAAACGGGCAAACATGCCCGCCGATTTTTCATCGTAATAATAGCTGAAGAGCATATCCTTCCTGGGCAGAGCTTCCTCTACGTTGGCGATCAGGAGTTTATGCGTAGAATTGGCCATTGCAGAACATCTTCAGGGGATATTTTTTGAGGTTTTTCAGGGTCTCTACATTCTTTAGCGAGCAGATAACAAATTCAAAGCCGCCCTCTTTTAGTGCGTTATACACTTTGTCGACCGATTCCAGGAAGATAGGCTCTTTGGTCGCGTATGAAACCGTATCGTCCTGGGTGGGCAGAATCTGCCGAGCGCCCAAAAGATCGTAGCGATCCTGCATGGCCTGCCAGACCTCGGGATCGAGCGCTTCTGCCATGCTTTCGGTGATGCCGCCAGACAGGAGCAGATATGACCACATGACGCGTTTAAGCCCTAAACGCTTTAGCTCGTCGAGGAACGGATTCAGGGCGCGGGGATCGTCGTCAATGGTGGCCACGAACGGATCGAGGTGAACGGTGGTCAGCGCTCCGCCCTGCTGTACCTTAGCGGCGGCTTCCAGGCGTTTAGTTGTATCCAGCAGATGCCTGTCTAAGCCCTTGATCGGCGATTCGCTCCACATGCCGGCTGGATGGACTGCAACATTGTATGAGAAAAGCTGCGGATGGGCGGCCATCAGCTCGATGGTGCGCTCATCGGGAACGCCTTTGGTGGTGATGATGACGCGGTCGAGCTTAGAGGCAGCCAAAATGGCCATAATTTCGTAGGATAGTCCGTTGGCTACAAAGCTGGGTGTAAAAATATCGGTGAAGCGGCA
>JAFSXO010000316.1 GCA_017444045.1 bacterium
AAAAAGAGCCAGCCGAAGGATGAAGAGAAATCCAAATCCGACGCGCCCAGCGACGGTCTGGAGCTCCCTGGCGATCTGCCTTAAGCAGTACGGCGTTATAATTCAGTAACTACAAGTAAAGCTCAAGGCATTGCTAAATTACACAGGGCATAGAGATGAATAACAAAACCAGTTCCGTAATCGCTGAATTTTGGCATGAGTTTCTGAAGCACTCAAGCAAATCGGTTATCGTTGCCGCTCCGGCAAAAATCAATCTGGTGCTGGAGATCGTAGGCACCGACGATGAAGGCTACCACCGCCTTTCCACGGTATTTCAGGCTCTGGAGCTTGCCGATGAGCTGATGCTTTCGTACTCCGAAGCAACAACCATCGATATCGTCGATAATGTCGGCCGCGGCTTTAAGGTTGAAGCCAACGAGAATAACCTGGTCATCAAGGCTCAGCGCGCCCTGGAACGGCACTGCCAAAGGGAGCTGCCCTGCGATATTCGGCTGGTAAAAACCATTCCCGCCGGCGGAGGCTTAGGGGGCGGAAGCGCCGATGCGGCCGCCATGCTTAACGGTCTTAACGCGCTCTACGATCTGCAGCTCGGCGATGACGAAATGCTGGCTATCGCCGCCACAATCGGCTCCGACGTACCCTTTGCCGTAATGGGCGGCACCGCTCTGGGCACCGGACGCGGCGAAAAGCTGACGCAGCTTCCCACCACGCTGGCCCCGTACCGCGTAGTTTTAGTAACTCCCAGCGAGGGGCTGAGCACGCCTACAGTATATGCGCATTGGGACAAAATGGCCCCAGAAAAGCGCAGTGTCGCCAAAGGCAAGGCGCAAAGGTTTGCCGACCTGGCGCGCCTCCCCGGATCGCTGATCAACGCCTCTCTGGCCACGCTGAGCAACGATCTCCAGCCGGCGGCCTTCGAGCTATATCCCGAGCTGGCGCAGATACACCAGGCTATGATGCAGGCAGGCTGTGTAACCGCCATGCTCTGCGGCAGCGGATCGACCATGTTCGGCCTAATCGAGCCGCACTTAACCCCAGATCAGATACACGCCATAGAGCAGGAGCTGAGCAAATGGGGACGGGTTACGGTTACCGGCATTCGCAGTCGGAGCATTCAGCCATGAGCTTCCCTAACCAGATACCCGCCATATTGCTTATGGGCGGACAGATCAAGGACTTGCCCAAAGCAGAGCCAGAGGTTCCCAGCAAAGGCTATATTCCCGTAGGAGACATGCCGATGTCGGCCCGCACCCTGCAGGCTCTCCTGCAGTCTAAGCGCGTGGGGGCTATTACCCTGGTCACCCCCGTGTCCGACCAGCAGCTAACCGGAAGCTGGGCTGGAGCCTTTGCCACCGCCCATGCCGGCGCAACCCTATCCGAGTCGCTTTTCAGGGGTCTGGATTCGCTGGGCACCTCTCCCGATCCAGCCCTAATCGTGGCCGGCGATCTGCCCTTCCTCACCGCAGAGGCCATAGACGATTTTATCGACCGCTGCTCCAAGCGCGACGACTGCTCACTCTGGTACGGCTACCTTTCCAAAAGCAACTCCATAGCCAAATATCCCACCCTGCACCACACCTGGGGCAGCATTAACGGCGGGAAATACTGCGGCACCGGCCTGTCGGCGATGCGCACCAGCGTCACCAACACCGTGAGAGAGGCCGTATCGGCCTTGACCTCAAGGCGCAAGAGCGTATGGAAACTGGCCAAGGCCCTGGGATTTGGCACCCTGTGGCACTTGCTGCGCGGCAATCTGACGGTCACGCAGGCCGAAGAGGCCATGACCCGCTTTCTGGGCGAGAAAATCTGCGGCATCGAATCGCCGTTCGCCGAAACCGCCTTCAACGTCGACGAGTACGACAGCCTGCTGCTGGCGCGCAAGCTGGCTGAGGCAGAAGACAGCAAGGCTTAGCGCCTAACAATTATTTTGGCAGCTCTTCTTTCTTTTCGTATGCGGCACCTGGAATAGGTACCTTGGGAAAATACTTGTTCAGAACACTAAAAGCTGTGCGCCATCTCTGCTCGTAAAAATCGACCCAGAAAGGATGAGGGTAGGAGTAGAGATTAGTACTGCGGCGCTGGCAGTGATTCAAATACATAAGCGATTCTAGAGCCGCCTGGAGCGAATTGGGCAAAGCTTCGCCAGGCGCGTAATACCTATAAACTAAACCGTAGGGGAAAAAGACTCCCCGCACTCTCGGCAGAGGCGCTTCGCACAGCACCGCCCGCCCCGCCTGGCGCTGGCTGATCACCAGCTCCTCTAAACCGCCCTGGGCGATAGCTTCGGCCATTTTCGGATCGAGCTGGGCGCGGAACCATTCGGAATAGGCTAAGCCTGCGGGAACGTGAATCATATCGCGTCCCTCCACAGCCGTGGCATACATAAAAGCGCCGGAGGTGAGATCGTTACAGGAGATAAACAGCGCCCCAGAAGGCACGCTATTAACCATGGCGGCCACAGAATCTGAGATGATGTACACTTTACTGGCCGAAGATCGTCCCCAGTTCAGCCCCCCTCCTATGGACACCGCAAATAAGGCAATAAACGCTCCGAGCCCAAACTTTTCTATAAAGCGCTGAGGGGAACGGTCTGACGTGCGATAAGCAGGACTGCTAGGCACGCGATTAGCAGAACTGCCTAACGAACGATTAGCAGGACTGCCTGACAAGCGATCAGCAGGACTGCCTGACGAACGATTAGCAGGACTACCCGACGAGCGATTAGCGGGATTGCACAATAAACGCTTAGCGGAAGTGCCAGCTATGCCCAAAGCGATAAGCCCGGCAAAGCCCAAATAAGAAGCTGCGTAAAAGCGTTCCAGCATGTCCACATAGCCAGCACCAGACGGCTGATCGGAGATAACGCACCAGATCGGGCCATACAGCAGCCAAACGGAGGCGAACAGCCCTAATTCCGAGCGGTGTTCCTTCCAGGATTTAAAGATTCCCAGCACACCCAAAATAAAACCGATGACCGGGAACTGCAACCAGGCCAGAGATAAGCACCATTGGCCCAAATGATACAGCAGGGCGCTTTCATGGTGAGAGGCCGTGCTCAGCTGGGTTCCGCCATAGCCCTGGCGCAGAACCACCCACAGGAAATTCTTTAGACTGGAGGGATCGCCCCAATTGAGCAGGGGATGCTGGGCGGCCTTCCAGGGCAGATAAAGATAAGGGGTCAGACCTAGCAGAAAAAGGGGAATCACCCACCAGGAGAAGCCCAGGCTTAGCTTAGGAGAGCGCCGATGCTCGGCCCAGAAAAAAAGGCCCAGGGGCAAAAGCATGAGCACTATCGTGTGGTGATGGGAGCAGGCTAAGCCGAAAACAGCGGCGCCGGCACCGACGATAAAGGGACGCCTAGCTTCCGGCGCCACCTGCCACCAGGCAGCCAAGGCAAACAGAGCGGCAATGAAGGCCAAATGCATGGCGAAAACTTCGGCTCCCACGCTGAGACGCCACGGCGTAGTGGCCAAACCAAACATCAGGGCGGCCATACCTCCGGCCCAGGAATAGCGGCTGAATACGGAAAAGGCCCACGCCGCCAAAGTAACGGCCAGGGCTCCGCAGAAAGCGGAGAAGAGGTTTAGGGTAAAAATAGGCTCCCAGGGGCTTAGCAGTACGGCGATATGGCCCAGCATAGTATAGAGCGGGTAACCGGGAGGGTGGGCAATACCGCCATAGGCGGCAGCAGCGATCAGTTCCGCGCTGTCGTGGCCCGGCGGCAGCTCAGGGGCCACGGTAACTATATAAATTATCAGAGACAGGATGCCGGCCACCCCGGCCGCTATGTTGGCCTGCCGAAACAGAACCGAGCGCTCATCATTACTCATAAAAATAATTATAACAGATATAGCGAGAAATTAACCATTACCGCCAGAGTATTCCCCAGCTTTGCGCAAGGCACATCTGAGCGCAGCGAAGCAGTGCTGGCGCAAAAGCTAGGGCAGCGCTAATAAGAATTCTCTAGCGCGAAACCAGTTCCGCGCAAGGCACATCTGAGCGCAGCGAAGCAGTGCTGGCGCAAAAGCTAGGGCAGCGCTAATAAGAATTCTCTAGCGCGAAACCAGTT
>JAFSXO010000317.1 GCA_017444045.1 bacterium
CGTCCTCAGGCTGTACCCTTCCCGGGAGGGCTTACCGCCCAGGAATTCAGCGGCCTGGCCCACGAGGTGTATCACTGCGACGTGCAGTCTCTGTATCCGTCCATTATAACCCATTGGAACATCAGCCCTGCCGGCGATTCCTTGCGCGTCTTTACGGGTATGCTGGAACAGCTGCGCTCCTTTAGGCTTCAGGCTAAAGAGCAGGCGGGAATTATGGCCAAGGAACAGGGACAGAATAGCGAGGCGTACAGGTATTACAATTCGCTGCAGACCGTGTTTAAGGTGCTGATCAATTCGTTCTACGGTTATCTTGGCTTCGAGCAGGGCAATTTCGCCGATTTTGAAGCGGCGGCTGCGGTTACGGCCAAGGGGCGTGAAATTCTGCAGGGCATGATCGCCTGGCTTAAAGAGCGCGGCTGTACGATTATCGAGGTCGATACCGATGGTATTTACTTTATGGCCCCCGAAGCTTTGCGGAGTGAAGCGGAGCGGCAGAAGCTTATCGCCGATCTCAACGCCACCCTGCCAGAAGCGATAAATCTTGATTTCGATGGCCATTACCGCTCCATGTACTGCCACAAGATGAAGAATTACGCGCTGCTCGATTATGATGACAGGATTACCCTGCGCGGATCGGCGCTGCGGGCTCGCAATATGGAGCCTTTTTTGAGGGAGACCCTGGAAGCCATGCTCTCGCTGGTGCTGCACGATCGCGCCCAGGAAATAAGCGGACTGCTGCAGCAGGCGGCCGAGGACTTAAGCGCCAAGCGCATCCCTATAGCCAAGCTGGCCAAAACCGACACGCTGATAAGCTCGCTGGACAGCTATACCAAGAAGAGCGGCGACAAGGCGCGCAACCGGGCGGCGGCTTATGAGCTGGCTTTGCAGTCTGGGCGCGATTACAAGGCGGGGGACAAGGTAACTTATTATGTTACCGGAACGGCGGCGACGGTGAGCGTTTGGCAGAACGCCAAGCTGCTCAGCGCCAATACCGGAGAATATGACGCCAACATAAAGTATTACCTCAGCAAGCTGAAAGACCTAGCCAAGAAGTTCTCTTTCACTTAGCCAATGCCAGCAGCGTTAGGCTAGCTGGCGCTAAGTTGCCGACCCTGTTTATTTAGCTGTCTCGGCTTTGTCTGAAGCACTGTCTTTTGCTTCGGCGCTATCACTGTTTTGGGGTGCAGCTTTGATGGCGCGGATTTTTTCGGCTTCCTTGCCGGCATTCGGGTCCAGGCGCAGTAGGTTTTCTAAATCCTGTTCGGCCTGGCTGTATTCGCCCATGTAGCGGTGAGCCTTGGCGAGCGTATGCCAAAGATTAGGCGAAATCGGGCAGTAGCCTAAAGCCTGCATGGCGGTATCCCGCGCTTCTCTGTAGCGCTTATCCTGCAAAAGTATCAGCGCTTTTTGGTTGAGATACTGGGGGTTGCGCGGGTCTAGCTGCAGGGCTTGCTCGGTGCATTTAAGAGCCGCGGGTAGCTGGTCGGCTTGGTTGTGCAGTATGGCGAGACAGCTGTATGTGTACGGGTAATATGGATTAAAGCGAATAGCTTCCTTAAAGCATTCCTGGGCGTTTTCGTATAATGCCTGATCGGTACAGTCGCTTAAATTGATGTACATATCGTCCACGAGCTTGCCCAGCTCGAGGTAAATATCGGCCTGCTTCCAGATCGGTGCCGCCGCTAAAGCGCGCATAAGATACTGCTCAGCGCGCAGATAGCATTTGTTGGCCTGATCCTTGTATTCCGCGCTGGCGGCGCATCTGTTGCCTAGATAGTGCAGCTTGTTGCCTTTCAGCATATCGTATTCGCAGCGCAGGCTTATAAAGGCGGCGGCTCCGGCAAAGCATACGCAGAATAGCCCGACCACGGTGGGCAGAAATAGCCTGTGCCAGTCTGGCGGCAGATCTGCCTCATTAGACGCAGGCAGTGCTTCGTCGGATGCAGGCAGTGCCTCATCGTTGTCCTGGGTACAGCCGCATTCTGCTGTATTGTCTTCGGCGGACAGAACGATGGCCGCGGCAATGAGGAAAACCCAAAGCGTATCGGTGGTTATGGTCGAGCAGATGAAAAGCTGCGATACCCATAGAGCGGCGGCTGAGCTAATTAGGCCAGCCGACAGCAGGTCGCGTTTGCCGCTCAGCGCTTTGGCGTATGCTGCCAAGCATAATATTAGCAGCAGCAAACCTATCCAGGAATACTCGGCTAAGGTCTGCAGATACTGGCTGTGGACGTTTTCCATCTGCCGTGGCGGGAAGCGCAGGAGCACTGGCTCGATGTCGCGGTCCTGCATGGAGCGCACCGCGTGCCCGCCTCCGCCCAGGCCAGTCAGGGGATGCTGAACCGCGCTGCGCAGAGCTGTATGCCAGAAATAATAGCGCGCCTGAATGCTCAGGTCGTCCTGATTGGCGAAATTCTTGATGCGGTCGCCTAAATCGAGCTGGGGATGCAGGCTTTTCTGCCATTCGTAAAGGCCGTAAACGCTGACCAGGGTGATGGCTAAAGCTACCGCCAGCCTTTTCCCTAAATGTGAGCGCTGCGCGGAGTCTGAAGCTCTCCAGACCATAACGAGCCATACCGGTATGGAAGCGGCTGCTCCCAGCCACGCCGATCGCGTTTGGGTAAGCACCATGGCCGTGGCGCTCGAGCACCAGCAGAGCAGGCCGAGCCATTCCTGCCAGCCGCGCAGACGCGTTAATACCCAGATCAGCGCCAGGGGGAGCAGGGCGGCCAGATACGTGGCAAAATAGTCGGGATTGCCCATGGTGGCGATGGTGCGCTCGTAAGCCAAATGGGCGGGCTGCCAGTCCATAAAATCTTTTATCTGGATGGCTCCAAGCTGCAGCTTGGCTGGGGTGATGCGCTGCAGATGCGAGTAAAAGCCCATAATGAAGGCGATAATGCTCAGCCAGCCCGCGTATTGCCAAATATCCTGGCGCCTGAGGGAAATAGCCCAGGCGACGAGCAGCGCCAACAGGAGAATGGTGTTTATTATGCTGGGAATGGCGTATACGTGGAAGCCGTTAATCGCGCAGCTAAAGAAGCTCCATAACGAAATGGCCACGCTCAGCTTAAGCAGGGGATGCCTGGGCCAATCCCAGGTGTCTAAATGCAGCTTTTGCAAGGCTGTTCCCGCGCAGACTAGGGCGGTTCCTAGCCATAATGCGGCCAGCTTGGGCGCGGTTATGGTGTCATATAATAGCGTGCTGCAGGCGAGCGGCAGAATGCAGAGTATGGTAAAGCTTCCTAAGCTGTTTAATAAACGGAA
>JAFSXO010000318.1 GCA_017444045.1 bacterium
CCCACGTTACCGATCCCTCTGCCGTGGATTTCATCAAACGCTGCATAGCCGTAGAGCACGACGTAATCGAGATTAACGACGGCAAGGTATACCTAAACGGCATAATGCTAAACGAGCCGTATATCAAAGAGCCGCCTGTCAGCAACTTCGGCCCGTTCCGAGTCCCCGAAGGTCATGTCTTTATGATGGGCGACAACCGCAATAATTCCGACGATTCCCGCTATTGGGGTCCTTTGCCACTAAAGAACATTGTCGGCAAGGCGGAGCTTATTTTCTGGCCGCCCCAGCGTATGCGCATATTGAATTCGGAAAACGCCGATTCGGAAGACGCTGCTCAATCATGACCACCCCCTTCAAAAGCCGCAGAAAAAAGAACACCGAGGCTGCTTCAGAGAACGCTGCCGCGCCAGAGCGAGCCTATTCATGGTTCCCTGGGCACATGCGCAAAGCCATGCGCCAGCTTGAAGAGCAGCTCTCTCTGGCCGACATCGTTTTGCTGGTCATGGACGCCCGCATTCCCAGCTCCTCGCGCCAGCCCGACCTAGAGGCTATGCTGCGGCAGCGCGGCAAGGAATTTATTTTCGTCCTCAACAAAACCGATCTGGCCGATGCGACCGAAACTAAGCTCTGGCTGCAAAAGCTGCGCCGGGACGGCTACAACGCCTGCACAATCACGGCTATCAGCGGCAAGGGCGCGGGCCCTCTCGAAAGCGCCATCGCTGCAGTGCGCCAAAGGGTACAGCAGCAGAGACAGAAAAAAGGCCTTCTCAGCCGCGATCCCCGCCTAGCCGTAGTCGGCATTCCCAATGTCGGCAAATCCTCGCTGCTCAACCGCCTGGCAGGCTCTGTGCGCGCCAAAACAGGGGCGCGTCCCGGCATTACCCGCGGCAATCAGTGGGTCGCGGTCAGCGGCAAATGGCAGCTTCTCGATTCCCCCGGAATTCTCTACCCCCGCATTGAAGGCGAATACTGCTTAACTAGCCTAGTGGCCGCCGGCTGCGTCAGCACCAATGCCGTCCCCCTGGAGCGCGTGGGCGGTCTGATGCTCAGGCGCCTGATCAGCCTGGGCAAACAGGCAGAGCTATTCGGAGATGCCGCCGCCGACAGCGAGGCCGACCCGATCGCGCTATTGGAGCAGTACGCCCGGCGCAAGAATTTTGTGCTCAGCCAGGGCGAGCCAGACCTGATACGCGCCGCAACCCTGCTGCTAAAGATGTTTGCCCAGGGCCAGTTTGGCCGCCTCACTCTGGAGCCATGTCCCAGAGCAGCACGGCCAGCTGAGCTGGAAGAGACTGAAGCATAGCTGTGCCCAAAAGACTTACTCTTCTGCGGGTTCTAAGCCAATTCCCCATATCGAGCTCCGCATGTGAATGCCTCGCCCTGGCTCAAGGCGATCGCTCTGTTGCTGCCGATATAGAGCGCCAGCGCCTTATGTGGGACGAAACCGAACAGGCCCTGGGCATTAGGGGCCAAGAGCAAACCGCATATCTGTTACCGGAATGGGAAGCTGAGAGCCTGTCTTTAATGCAAAGGCTGGCCGGCTGCGACGAGGTTGGCCGCGGGCCGTTGGCCGGGCCTTTGGTGACAGCGGCGGTCATACTGCCTTACGGTACATATATTCCCGGCCTGCGCGATTCCAAAATGCTCAGCCACGAGGAGCGCCTGGCAATGATACCCTGGATCAAGGCCGCAGCTCTGGCATATGCCATAACAGAGATAAGCTTAGAGGAGCTGAACTCGCCTGCGGCCAACATAAACAGCCTATCTTTAGAGGGCATGACGCGCTCGCTGAAGGCGCTGTCACTTGTGCCTTCCTGCGCGGTAGTTGACGGAAGGTATAGGCTTCCCAGCTGGAACGGACCGCAGAAGGCGCTAATCAAAGGGGACAACCGCTGTCCAGTCGTGGCCGCCGCCTCGGTATTGGCCAAGGTACACCGCGACTTAATTATGATAGAAGCCGACAGGCGCTGGCCTCAGTACGGCTTTGCCGAAAACAAAGGCTACGGCACTGCCCGCCATCTGCGCGCCCTGCAGGAATACGGCCCCTGCCCCTGGCATCGCCGCCATTACCGTCCCATTTCTGCGCTCCTCGGCGATAGCCCTGATGCAGAATAACCTCACAGCCATCCAGCAGCTGCTCAGACATGGCATCAGCCCAATGACATAATCCACCAAATGATGTATTATTGATTTATGAAATTCCGTAATTATTTATGCATCTCCGCCGCGGTTATCATTATTGCCGCTGCCGGCACTCTGGTTTTTGCCGCCATGGACAAAAAAACGTCCTCGCCCGCCCCTTCAGCCGAGCCACGCTTTCTGACCAAGCTGGAATACAGCTACGATCAGTACAGCGATTCCTTCAGCAGCATAATTATAAAGAGAGACAGACGACAGGGTCCCGTCAGTATGGCCGTATACCTGCGCGACGGCAGCACGAAGGACTTTACAACAGGCAGCGAGGTTTTCGACTCGGTTATGTCCGTCATGGAACGCTATAAGCTGAGCACCTGGCACGACGGCAGCCGAGAGATGGAGTGCATAGACGGCACCGACGAAGCGGTATATTTCAAATGGTCTGACGGCCAGTACTGCCACGAAAGCGCTCAGGAGTATCCCGAGGGCTGCGAAGGCTTCTTCACCGAGGTAAAGAGAGTATTAGTGCAAGAATACCGCCGGCTGGAAAAAGCGCCGCAAGCAAAATAGTTTTTTCTTCAATATAGGCTTTACCGTTGCGGCCACCAGCGATACCCGTGAAACTGAAGCTTGTCGGCTATGGAATCAAAACCCTCTAATTCGTCCTCTGTCAGCTGCCGCGAATCCAGAGTAAAGGCCGGGCGCCCCACGAATTCAACGGTAAGCTGGCGCTGTATCCCGCCTGCCTCTGCGGGCTCGCTATGCGGACGCTCAGCAGCCTGCGCGAGATGCTTATTCACGATAACCCTGGTTATATCCTGAAAAAGACGGTCCTTGGCCATATACTCTATGTTTTCTTCGCTGTTAGCAGAACTGTCTTTTTTGCTAATCCTTAGATCTATGCGCTGATGGCTATCATCTTGGCGGCGCCTGGCTTCTATATTGATAGACGTTCCCTGACCATCAGGTGTCTCCGTATAAAAAACAGCCTCCACAGCTACCCTGCAGACCATGCCCGGCCCGTCTAATATCTGGCCTTTTATATGCCGGTAATATCCCCACGCACCGCCGCCCAAAGCCAGCGTGCCCAGCAGAAAAGCGTAAAGAGCTGTCTTCATATCCATCCTCGCCTTTACCGTATTTGCCCTAGTCTTAACGAATTGAAGCGGAAAAGTCAACCCCCCAGCCTATAGCAAGCCACAGAGCAAGAATTAAGGCCATACGCAGCGAAGCAATGCCAGTCAAAGGCTAGTTCGGGCGGAATTGAAATCGCTAAACGCTGGCCCAAAAGTATTAATGCACATACGCGATATTATGAGCGCTTAGCTTGGTTTGTCTCATCTTATGGAAACAGTTAAACAGATTTTAAGCAATTTTTTTAATCTATCTGGCGACAAAGCCTCTACGGAGGAGATTGCCGAGCGCATCAGCTCCGGCAGTACCTTAAAAGGCAGCAACATGTGCATTCTGATGCTGGCGATATTTATCGCCTCTATCGGATTAAACATGAACAGCACCGCAGTTATCATAGGTGCCATGCTTATATCTCCCCTCATGGGCAATATCATTGCTATCGGCTATGGTATGGCGACCTATGACCTCCAATGCGTAAAAGTATCCAGCTTACGCCTGTCATTTCAGGTTATGCTTTCGGTTATGACCTCTACGGCGTATTTCTATTTAACTCCCATCACTACAGTCTCGTCTGAGCTGCTGGCCCGCACCTCGCCTACCGTCTGGGATGTGCTGATCGCCATCTGCGGCGGCCTTGCTGGCATAATAGGACTTACGCGCCAAGAGAGGGGCAATGTCATTCCCGGTGTGGCGATTGCTACCGCCCTAATGCCGCCGCTTTGCACAGCAGGCTACGGTTTGGCCACCCATGCCCTGGATTTCTTCTGGGGAGCGCTTTACCTATTCTTTATTAACGGCTTCTTCATCTGCTTTTCGTCATTCATTATTCTGAAAATAATGAATGTGCCCACCAAAGAATACGTATCGGAAAAGCTGCTGCACCGCACCCAAACTTACATGATCTTCATCGGCATAATAGTAGCCCTGCCCAGCTTGTATTTAGCCCAAAAAAGCGTGCGCGCCAACCTGCAGAACGTACAGGCAAAGCGCTATGTGGAATCCGCCTTCACCTCTGATACGAGGCGCGTCATTTCCTACAATCTTCAGACTGGCGAAAAGGTTCTCGATGTAGCCATTATCGGAAAGACTTTAACTCCCGCGGAAATAGAGATACTGCAGGATCAGCTAACCAGCCACCCTCAGCTGCGCAAATACAGGCTTAGAGTCACTCAGAACAGCCACGATGGCCTAAAAGAAAGCGATGTACAGGCAATCATCGACAGCAAGCTATCTGAGCTGCAAAAAACTGGCATAAAAGCTGATGACAGCGCTGACGCCGCCAAGTATAAATCCCTAAGCGCAGAGTATTATCCAGCATACCAAAAGCAGGCCGCATACCAAGCGCTAGCTGAGGCTCTCAGCAAACGCGCGCCGCTGGCATTTCCTCAAATAGAGAGCATAGAATGCGGAGAGCTGCTGACTGCCGAGGACAAAACCGCCCCCGAGGATACCGATCCTGGCACACCGCACAGGCCAAATCATTTTATGGTAATAGCCTACATAAAGCAGCCCATGAACTCCGACACAGCTAACCGCCTGAAGGACTGGCTTACAGAAGAGGCCGCCATGCCGATACTGCTATGCCTGCGCCGGACAGATCTGGTGCATACTGAGATAATTGTCGCCGATTAACACCGCGATGTGACCTTCAGCGGCCATTCTATGCATCTCGCAGTGCCAGCAAGCAAGGCTCAATTATGAATGCCGCCAAAATATCGCCGTACCCAACAAACAGAATGGCGCTGATACAGCTTAGCTGCACCAGCGCCATTGCTTCTCTGCCACAGCTAGCCGCTACAGCTCGCTGCTGCACCTCTTCTGCCATTCTGCGGCACGCTTTTGCAAGGGTTCAATAATTATCCTGCGAATATTGCTGGCCTCGGCTTTAACTCGCTTTGTATGAGCCTCAGCCACGCGCATTTCCTTGCGAACAGCTCTCAGACGCATTTGCGCGGCTGCGTCTTTGGCCTGGCGTTTATTTTCGCGCCTGATTGAACGGCACATAGACTGCAGTCCCTTAGAGATCATCGCCTCCATAGCTAGGTCGGCATTATTTTCCTCTTCTTGATCAGACTCGCTTCTGCCTGCGCTGTCCGCTTTAGCAGGGCTGCTAATATTGTCCTTGAAGGAGCCAAAAACGTCATCTTTAATGGGCAATAGATTGCAATACTGAGTCTTCAGAGCCATGACATTTAAGTCGGCCTCATGAACATCGGTATTTAAAATTCTTTCTATATCACTGATTTGATCATAAATAAACTTAGAAATAATATCATCAATAGCCCCGTTTTCAGCCATAGCATCAATACTGGCGTCAAGATCTTTCCGATTCTTATTGGCCAGAGCGATAATTTCCCGAGCCTTCCGAGCGTAACGAGGGTGCTCTTTCATCAGAGTCCAGCCAAGCTCTCCGATACTGGCCAGCTCGCTATCGCATGTCTCTTTGAAACTCTTCCAAAACTTTTTTGAATAATTCCGGGACATTATCTCACCTCCAATCTATACCATAACTTTAGCGGTCCCCGAGGCCATTTGCCTAGTGCTGAGAAACGTCGCTCAACAGAAGCCGCACTGACAGCAGAAAAGGGCAAAGGGGAACCAAAGAATACTCATGCTATATACGCCACCCCGCGTGTCAGCACAGCTTTATACTATCGATGTGTCTGGCACGAAGCTGATTACGCGCATAGCCTCGCTAACGGCGCTCAAAAAAGTACCGTAACGAGCCTAACTGAACTAAATGCATCCTTTAGAGGAGCAATGGTTATAAGTTAGCGATTAGCTAACGTGTTAACACCCTAACTCCCCCTAAAGGATGGCAGGGGGAGATGTCGCGGCTGCGACAGAGGGGGTGGCCACAGCTGGCGGAAGAATCGAAGTTTAACGCATGTTGTGCGTTAACTTGTACGCTAACATACAACTCAGCGCCAACGTGCATGAATGAGCAATGTCAATGCTTTCGCTCCTTAACTGATAAGCATCCTTTAGAGGAGCGGGATGATATCAGGTTAACCGACGCTAACTTAAAGACATAAATTGAAGCTACAAGAATAATAACGTTAATTATTCTTCACCATCGTCATCGTCGTCATGGCCTTCAATTGTCATAATGGCCTTAGCCGGCGAAGCTGCCCCCATAATGACAGAAAGCAGGCCATTTCCGTAGCGACGGAACATCGCAGGAGGTAAGCCGACGAGATCGCGAACCATTTCGAAGCCAGGGAAAGTATCCTCGGTAGAGACGCAAATAGTGAAGCGCACCTCTCCATCATTGTAGTCCATCTCGAAGTTACCGATCAAGAGACCATAGTTCGCCCTGTGCAAGAACTCACCGACTTCGCTCATGCAGCTATCATCGGCCCCAATATTAATGGTACTGACACTCTGGAGCTTCATGCATCTCTCGGAATCGGAGCTGTCCGGCAGAAGCCTCAGCACAATGGTCAGACCGTTAATCTTGCAGCCAGGAATGCCCATCTGCAAACGAAAAGCATGATTCTCCTCGTCATGGCGATAAACTAAATCTTCCTTATCAAGAACCTCATGGATAAAAGCATCCATTTCAGACATTGTAACCTGCATAGAAATAACCTCCTTAGTAGGATCGTTAATACTGCACACAGACATAGCAAACGGGTCAACAAACAATAAGAGCCAATTTGGGGGGGCTCACAACTAGTAACTGGATAACTCTATTGTAGATAATAGCTCAAGCCAAATCAAGACAAAATTGTTAACATTTGCTAGTATATGTAAAAAATATTATTGCGAGCATATTTGCCCTGCACAGGCATACTGCGCTGGCACAGCTGCGTTACGCTCAGACATACCCTGCTTAAGACTGGCTACGCATCTTAAACGCTGCCTACATCAAGCAACAGATAAGACTAGCCCTCATCGGTCGGAATCGTCATCGGAATCGTCGTCAGCATCATCGGCAGAATCGTCGGCAGAATCGTCGTCAGCATCACCGGCAGAATCGTCGTCAGAATCATCGTCAGAATCATCGTCAGCATCAAAAACGCCAATTCCATCGCCTTCAATCTTCATGATAGCCTTTTCGGGTGTAGAAATACCCAATATGACTGAAAGAAGGCCGTCGCCATAGCGGCGGAACATGGCCGTTGGCAGGTGGACAAGGTCGCGAATAAGCTCGTAGCCAGGGAAGGTATCTTCGGTTGAATAGCACAGAGAAAAGCGCACCTCTCCATCGTTATAATCTAATTCGAAATTGCCCATCAGGAGCCCAAAGTTTGCTCGGTGCAAATACTCGCCCACCTGACTCATACAGCTCTCATCTGCCCCAATGCCTATGGTGCTAACGCCGTGGATCTTCATGCATATATCGTGATCGTTAGCAGCAGGCACAAGATATATAACAGTGGTCAAGCCGTTGATCTTACCGCCAGACATTCCCATCTGCAGACGAAAAGAACGCTTTTTCTCGTCGTAATGATAAATGAGCTCCTCTTTATCGAGCACATCGTGAATAAAATCGTCAATTTCCGCCATAGTAAACTGCATAAATGCCTCCTTACAGCTCAGCAGGCTGCTAAACAAATGCAACTATCAAAAAAACTTAACTCAAAAAAGAGCAAAGACTTCTATATCAGATATCAGCTATTAATTAGATTCTACCGATATTAGCTCCTTGTGCAAGCTACCGCTTGTTAACATTTTCGTATTGCACATAATCAGGAGATAGGAGGCCATAAACGCAGGCAATAATATAACAGGTTAGTCAGCTCTTAAATTATAAGATCGGAGTTGTGATTGTTATATGATACTGACCAACAGACCAAGAAGCAAACGGCCTCAGTCTAGATACTGCCGCCCCCTGAGGCATTTATTAAAAGGCTCTGCCCTGGCCTTGCCCACGCTGGCGCTCTGCATGACGCTGACCGGCGCCGACTGCAATAGAGATGCCCAAGAAGCTAGCGAATGCTGCGCCACCTGCAGCTCAGCTTCTGGCACTGCCGAGAAGAATACTGCAGACGCATCGCTGCCCGCCCCATACGCGCCTGTATTAAGAGAATACAGTGCGGTCATGCACAGCCAAGATCCTATCGGCACTGAAAGCAACTGTTACGAGTACGACACATCCATGAGCGAGATTAAAATGGGTGCTTCTCATGGAAGCAAATACGGTTATTATCTGCAGGATATAGATTCCGACGGAAGTCCAGAACTGTTTATAGGTACATCATCAGACTACGGATATGCTGAAAACGCCACTGAAATATTAGGCATATACACCATTGTCGATGGCCAGGCAAAAGCCCTGTGCCACGGCTGGAGCCGGAGCAACTACACCCTTACGAACGACAGCTGCATCGCCCACTTTGGCTCTTCTGGCGCCAGCGACAGCTTTGCCGTTCTTTACACACTGTCCAAGCACGAACTGAAATTCAAAGAGGGCGTGCGCATGATGAGCACTCCAGACGGTCCGGCCTGCTATCGTCTCATACAAAACAATATCACCGCTCCTTCCCTGTCAGAGCGCGACAGAATTTCTGCCGACGACTACCAAAAGAGAGCAGATGTGTACGCCAAGCGTTCCCGCCTGCTAAAGCTCAATCCAATAGAATAATAATGATCATCCATCCCATCCCCCCAGTTTACGACAGCGCTTCCAGGATCATAATTCTGGGAAGCTTTCCTTCGGTTAAATCGCGGGAGATGGGCTTTTTTTATGGGCATCCGCAGAACCGCTACTGGAAAGTGCTAGCGGCTGTATTCGCCGATGAGACACCAATGACGGTTCCCCAGCGCCGCGAGTTTTTGCTGCGCCACCATATAGCGGCCTGGGACGTCATTCATTCCTGCGATATTGTCGGCTCATCAGACAGCAGCATAAGAAACGTTACCGCCAACGATCTGCGCGAGATTCTGCAGGCTGCAGACATACAGCAGATATTTGTGAACGGCAAAACTGCGGAAAAAATGTATAAAAAGTATACTGAGCCCGTTATCGGCCGCGCATGCGTATGCCTGCCCTCGACCAGCCCAGCTAACGCATCGTGGAAGTTAGATCGGCTGATAAACGCCTGGAAGGTAGTAGCAGAATACTGCTGATTAATAAGCTGGTGCAGCGCAGATTAATTCACAAGACTCTAAGTTACCGATATTTCTACCAATTAGGCTTTTTTTAGGCGAAAAACCGGTCCCTTGGGCGGAAAAGGCAGATTAGCGTCGCTGGGGATCAAATAAGCGTGCGGGCGGCCCGACAGGTTCAGGCGATCGCACCAGCCATCGGTTATGATCAGCAAAGGCGCTTCCTTGGGAAAATCCCGATCTCTGTCGAGGATATCGATGCCCGGCTGCAGAACCGTACCCCCTCGCCCGAGCACCTTTACCGCTCCCGCGAGGTCTTCGGGACGCATAATCCCCTGGTCGTAAGGCGCGGCATCGCAGAAGATCACGCGCACACGATGCACATCCCGCGCAGCGCTATAGCTGGCAACCGTTCCCAGAGCCGCGGCCAGCAGTTCCCTGTTCATCGATCCCGAGGTATCCAAAAGCACCGCGAAAATGCGCTGCTCCGCAAGCTGCTCTTCCCAGCGCCGTCCAGGGCGGGGAACGTTGGGAGACGCGCTCTGACGCCGGCTAAGGCGCGCATAGGTGCGCTGTTTTTCGATAGGCTCGAACTGCTCGTCAAACCAGCGGGCCAGCTCGACGTCCCAGCGAATAGGCGGACGGTTCAGCGCGTAGATTTCCTCAACCAAACCAGAGGGCAGATAACCGCGCCCACTGTCCTGGTGATACTGCAGGCCGTTCTGCAGAGCGGAACGATAAAACGCGTCTAGATCAGCACCATCGGCGCTATTCCACCAGCCGCGCTCGCCATAAACCAGGTCTTTGGGAGCCAGGCGCCTGTAATAGCGTATTTTTTCGCTAATCTCGTCATAAATTGCTTCGGCCGTTTTCTGGCGAAGCTGCTCATCAAACAGCACTCCCTCCGGCATATCGCCGATCCTCATTTCCAGCAGCCAGCTATTAATTACATAATCGCAGGCCACGTTCCAGAGCAGCGGATCGCGATCCTCGCAGCGCACATCGTGGCGCAGAGAAGCATGCAAAAATTCATGGGCCAGCACGAATTTCCACTCACTGTCGCTCAAATTGGCGTAAGGATTAACGTATATTTCCCTAAGCTGTGGCGACACCGCGGCGATGGGTATCTTCTCACGCTGGACGATCATTGCATCGGCGATAATCTTAAAATCAGCCGCGACAGCACCCAAAAGCGGATAACTGGAGATAAACCACTCTCTAGCGTGGCGGCAGGCATCTGGACAATTGCCCACATAATGCTCCTGCAGAACGCGGTTGCCATCTGCTGTGGTTTTCGCCGCCTCTGCAACGCTTCTGCGCATGGCCTCCATAAACGATATGGCCAATTCCCGCTCATAATCGCGCCTTGGTTTCGCATCCCAGACCATATCGAACTGCCCAGCGCCCATAGTGCTGAACGATACTCCCCTGCGTTCAGGGGACAGACTGTTCAGCCGATCATAAGCCTGTTCGGCACTGCTGGCCGACACCGGCATATCGTCGCTAAACTCAATGGGAGCCTGACCGATTTTGCTGCCGCGCAGAAAAATCGTCACAGCTAAATCGCAGGCGCGCTGCCACAGAGGATCGCCAAGGCGTTCCTGGCGCAGATGGCCCAGGCCGAGATGCAACAGACAGTGCGCGATAACGTATTCCCACTCTGCGGCCGTCCCCGCATGAGCGGTATTGATAAACATTTCACCCGAGCTGGTTACATAACACCAGGAGGCTTCGGGCAGGCGGCGGTCGAGATAACACATTCCATCAGAGAAGTAATAAAGCCCGGTCTGGCCATTGCGGTGCCTTCCTTTATTCTTAGATGATTTCGGCCTCTTACAGAAGATAAAGGGCACCTTAAACATAAAAGATGCCAAAGCGCTTTCGGCGAGATGCTGTATAGCGACTACATATTTCGGGGTCTCGCTTCCGCCCTCATCGCAGCTTTGCTTATTGCGGCCAGAACGTCGGCTCATGCGCTCCTCCTTTTGGCCAAAGCCGGAATATCCCTTACCGCGCTTACCACAAACCAGCCAGGCAGAGTCTCATCGTCTTTTTCCGGCGTGATGGCCATCTGAGCGATTTCCGGGCTTATAGCGGCCAGCTCGGTAAGCATTTCTTTGGCGCGCTGAGCCAGCTGATGGGCATTTGCGTTCATCTGCTCACGATTCTGGGGCAACTCCCTCAGCAGCTGAGAGCGCAGGCTCTGAGCCAAGAAGTATAAGATATCGCGGTCCTCGGGTTTGTCGGGCCAGCGCTGTTCGCCATTCAGAATGCGCTTAAGCGAATACTTGCCGCGCACCTGCCTAATATACGCCAGGAATTGCGTAGCGTGAGCCGCGGTCAGACAGCCATTGGCCAAGATGCTCAGCATTTCAGCGCTAATGCCATCGCCATAGCTGTTAATGGCATCGCTGAGCATATGCCAGCTGCGGGGCGTAGAAAAAGGCTCCTCGGTCTTGGGAGGCTTGCTCCACAGCTGATCGGGTCGGCTGCATACATAATCGTAAATATAGCGGTGGATGCCATTGTTGGCCGCCCATTCCAGCCAAAGGCGCACATTGGCCCGCAGCTCTACATGAAACATGCGATTTACCAGCGCAGACGACAGAGGGCGGGTTATCGCGTTGTCCTGAGCGCGGTTGCCCGCCCCGATGACGATCGACCCCTTGGGCATACAGTATTCGCCCACACGCCGATCCAGGACCAAGGAGTAAAAGGCCTTCTGAACATCATGCGAACAGGCATTAAGCTCATCTAAGAACAGGCAGTAAGGCTCGTCGCGGGCTATCTGGCGCGGAGGGCAGAACACACTGCGGCCGTCGGCAATCTGCGGAACTCCCATAATATCTTCGGGCGCCAGCTGACTGCCGAGCAGCGACACGCATTCCAGGCCCACCTCATTGGCGAACTCTTCGACTATAGCCGACTTGCCGATGCCCGGCGCTCCCCAGATGAAAACCGGACGCACAGTAGCAACGTTGAGAAGCACGTCTTTAAGCTGTTTCTGATCAACAGATACGGTTAAGTTCATGAGTACACCTCTGGATGACAAATAAAACTAACTAGTCTGCTGTCCTTCCCTTATCGGCCTGGGCAGCTCTCTCCAGCATGGCATCCTGCTCTTCAAGGCTGGGAGGCATCATATCAAACTGGGTTTTCTGAGCAGGATGACCCAATAGGCAGATTCCCTCTATTACGGCTCCATTGCCAAGCACGATGGCCTGGCTGTTCCAGTCGACAGGAATAGCCAGAGGCATAACGTGATTTTGGGGCAGAAGCTCCGTAGATTTAATCTTGATCCTCTTGAGATCGTCAGGAACATAATACATCTCAAATTCACAATCGTCAGCGCAGAAGTCACCAAAGAACTCTGTCAGCTTAGGATGTCTGAAGACCTGAAAAAACTCATCGTCACAGGTTAAATCCTTGGCTTCCTTCCAGGTATAGTCGCTCATAAAGAATTTCTGGGAAACGGAGCAGACAACTGTAAAACCATCCTCAAAAACAAGGCGGATATTGTGGCAGCTTATGGATTTTATCGCCAGATAGGGAGGAGTGAACCTGGTATCATAGTCAAGCCATAGATTAAATAGGGCTACCTGATTATTATCGTCAAGGCCCAGATGCTCCACCTGTAGCTTATGGGTGCATTTGCCATTTTTATCAGGGCTATAGGACATCATTTCTGTGCCTATCGCCAATCCTCCAAGGTAAAACATAGATCTTCATCCTCTTCATTTCATTAAAATAAGGATTCGTGACATTGGGTATGCTTATTCATATACGTTAGCGCTGCGCTGAATGTTAGCGTACAAGCTAGAACATAACAAGCGTAAGAACTAAATTGCTTTTCTGCTGGGTTCGCAGAATTATCGCAATATTATGACACAGATAAAAGCAATAATCCAATATTAATCTAAGATACTGACATTTTTAGCAAATTCTAAGACGATAATCGACAAATATCCCGATTCTGCCAAAGCGAAAATAGTTATTATCACTAAGACATGCTGTATGCTTTATATGTTTTCTTATTCGTCAATACGCAAAATTTTCCTGCCACTAATTTTAGTGATTTTGCACATCTGTTTTAATAAGCACGATTTGCAGAATAATAGTATATAATTTTTCAGCATCGCTTATTCCAGCAACTTAAGGGATCGACAGCATTAGTTCTGATTATTCATGCACGTTAGCGCTGCGCTGTATGCTGGCAGACAAGCAAAGTATCAAGCGCGTAACTAGTTCCGCGCAAGGCACCTCTGAGCGCAGCGAAGCAGTGCCGGCGCGGAAGCTGGTGCAGCGCTTATATGAAGACTGTCTTAAGGCGTATGAATAGTTTTCAGCTTGTCTGAAAACTATTCATACGCCTTAAAATCAAAAAGACTATCCTTTCGGATAGCCTCTTTGCATCAGCTCAGCGATTTTATTTACACGGCACAGATACCTGCGCCGGAACTCGTCTAAGTGATTGACCTCGGATACATGAGCAATCTCGACCGTCTCGCTTACCGCTTAGCGGCAAGGTCATCAACAGCCAGACCTCGTGTCTCCATAGAAAG
>JAFSXO010000319.1 GCA_017444045.1 bacterium
CGGCATCATTGACCATCTTCTCCAGCTCGTCAAACGATGTCTCCGGCAGCGAGAACTTAACCATCTCCACCTTGTGGAACTGGTGCACGCGCACCAGACCGCGGGTATCGCGTCCGGCAGCGCCAGCTTCTGAGCGGAAGCAGGGAGTAAAGCCGGTGTACTTAATCGGCAGCAGAGAGCCGTCGATAATCTCACCGCGGTGCATATTGGTAAGTGGGATCTCCGCGGTGGAGATCAGATACATGTCGTTGGTGTCGATATGGAAGACGTCTTCAGCAAACTTAGGCAGCTGACCGGTAGAGTACATCGTCTCCTTGTTGGCAATAACCGGAGGAATAACCTCGGTATACCCCTGGTGCTGGCAGTGCAGGTCGAGCATATAAGCGATAAGAGCCCGCTCCAGACGCGCCCCCTGCCCCAGCAGCATCCAAAAGCGCGTGCCGGCCAGCTTAGCCGAGCGCTCGAAATCAAAAATGCCCAGCTCGGTACCCAGCTCCCAGTGCGGCTTTAGCGGATAATCGTAGTCTTTGATCTCACCCCAGGTGCGCACGCAGCGGTTATTGGTGTCGTCTAAACCATCGGGCACGGAATCGTTGGGGAAATTGGGCAGGTTCTCGATTATGCTCTGAATCTCCGCTTCTGCATCTACCCGCGCAGCTTCCAGCTTGGCTATCTGCTGCTTGATTTCATCTACCTGCTCTTTAATGCCGGAGGTATCCTCGCCGGCCTTGCGGCGCTTGCCGAACTCAGCCGATATCTGATTGCGCTGGCTCTGCAGCTCGCCTACCTTGGTAATCGTATCGCGGCGAACAGAATCCAATTCAGCCAGATGCTCCACCAATTCAGGCTTCACCCCGCGGCGTCCCAGCATTCTCTTAGCTTCTTCGGTATGGGCGTGAATATATTTGATGTCTAGCATAATATCTCCTAACTTAAATAACCCGCCGGGATGCCCAGGCACCCCGGCGAGTCAGACAGCAAAACGTTGCAGAATGCGCCTAATAAGGCATGCTCATAATCTTGCGGAACTCTTCCGGTCTGGCCGCATGCTGTGTAGCCTCTTCCATGGTGATAAGGTTCTTCTTGACCAGGAAGCGCAAGGCCATCTCCTGCGTCTGCATACCGTAGTCGCGAGCAGATGCTGCCATAAGCGCCTGCACCTGGTGGAGCTTATTGTCGCGCACCAGGGTCTTAAACTGCGGGCTGTTGATCAGCAGCTCAAACGCCGGCACCAAGCCTTGGCCGCTCGAGCTCTTCAAAAGCACCTGGCCTATTACAGCGCGCAGACCATTGGCCATCTGGTTGCGCACCGACTGGTTGAGGTGCGCCGGGCATAGGTCGATAATCTTTTCCAAAATACCCTGAACGTTAGCCGAAACGCAGCTGGCCAAAACCAAAGTGCCAGCAGATGCCAGAGGCAGTACGTTAGCTACGGTTTCATAGCTGTCTATGTTGCCCACAACAACCACGTCTGCGCTCTGGTGCTTCAAAGCGGCAAAGCCCGCCTCGTAGCTCAGAACATCGTTGCCGACCTCGCGCTGGCAGATGACTCCGCGCTTATTCTTGTGCAGGAAGTCGATAGGATCCTCCAGGGTGATAATCTGGCAGGTGCGGGTCTCCAGCAGGTAGTTAACCATAGCCGCCAGGGTACAGCTCTTGCCGCACTGCTTAGGGCCTCCGCAAATAATGAGGCCGGAGGTGGAATCCTTAATAATATTCTTTACCAGCTCCGGTATGCCCAGCTCGTCCAGCGTGGGGGCAGCTGGCGGGTTGGTAGAGATAACGACAGCCACCGAACCGCGCTGTTTAAAAGCGTTTACGCGAAAGCGCGACAGCCCGGGCACCGAAAACGAGAAGTCGACCTCCAGCTGATCTTCAAACTCTTCGCGCAGGGGATCATTCATAATGGCCTCGCTGAAGGCGCGGGTGTCCTGAGGTGACAGGATTTGACTGTCCATACTTACTAACTGGTTATTAATGCGCATAAGGATGGGACTGCCAGGGACTAGGTGCAAATGTGAAGCCCTATGCTCGACCATACTAGTAAATAAATCTTCTACTTTCATCGCTTTCCCCTATCGTTGTTACAAGCTGCTAATCAGCCTTAGTTGTAAGAAGCTAATCTAAATCCTCGTCTTCAGACTCAACCATACGCGCCACGTCTTCCGCACTGTGCGCCTTGGCAATCGCCACATCGTAGGTAATCAGTCCGCGCTTGTAAAGCTTAACCAAACAAGAGTCAAAGGACTGCATACCTATGCCGCGATGCGTCTGAATTGTAGTAGGTATCTGGTGCGTTTTGCCTTCGCGAATAAGGTTGCGCACCGCGGGAATAACCGGCATGACTTCCATAGCCATAACGCGGCCGCTGCCCGAAGCTTTAGGCAGCAAGTTCTGGCAAAGTACACCCTCCAAGCATACCGACACCTGCATGCGAATCTGCTGCTGCTGGTGGGTAGGAAACACGTCGATTACACGGTCCACGGTGCTGGCCGCCGAGTTGGTATGCAGCGTGGCAAATACCATGTGGCCGGTTTCTGCAGCCGAAATAGCGATGGACGTAGTTTCGTAGTCGCGCATTTCGCCGATAAGAATAACATCGGGATCCTGACGGAGAACGTGCTTAAGCGCAGCCGCAAAGCTGAGCGTATCAGCCCCTATTTCGCGCTGGCTTATCACGGAATTCTTATCCTTGTGAATAAACTCGATAGGATCCTCGCAGGTTACAATGTGACAGCGCCGGTTTTCGTTTATATGGTTGATCATAGCTGCCAGAGTCGTCGACTTGCCGGAGCCTGTAGGGCCGGTAACCAAGACCAGCCCGCGCGGGCGCAAGGACAAATCTGCGACAATGGGAGGCATCTTCAGCTCCTCCAGGGTTAGCGGACGCGAAGGGATAACGCGCATAGCCGCTGCCCAGGAGCCGCGCTGCAGATAGATATTCACACGGAAACGCGACAGGCCTGGTACGCTGTACGCCAGGTCCAGTTCGCGATCCGCGACGAACCTCGCCTTTTGCTCATCTGTAAGGATACTCTCGCAAAGATTGCGGACCCGCTCCGGAGTCATCATCTCATAGGTAGCCGGAGTAAGCTCGCCGTCGATGCGAATCATGGGGGCACATCCCACTTTGATATGCAAATCCGATGCTCCGCGCTCTACCATTATGCGCAAAAGATCGTCTATGCCTACTTCATCGTCAAAATTAGCCAGATCTGCTGCCGAATCCACGTGTGCAACCACACTTTCTAGTTAATACCTAAGCCTCCGAACGGGCAGTTAAAAGCCTACCCCTTTCGAAAGCATTACAAGGTGTATGAATTTGTACACTTCTAGTATTGTCCTTTGTAACCTGCCAAAATCGTCAGCAATGTCACTAATAATGCGGATATGTTTGCTCTGCACCAGCTTTCACGCAGGCGCGAAATGCAGACTAAACGCCATCGGCAGCCGCCTCCTGAAGGTATCGTTCAGCGCCTTATAAAAGCGCTGGCCAATACCTTCATAGGAACATAATCTGCTGCGCAGAATTATCAAAAGCTGTGTCACCCTTAGAAGCTATCATCCAACTTCTGGTACTCCCTCCGGAAGATGCCAATTCCACCCGCGCCTGGCTGCGCTTAGTTGCATTAAATGTTCAGGGCTTTGCCACCCAGCCCGAGGTCGTACGCCGCTATACCAACAGCAGCGGAATGCGCGCCGAGGTAAGGCGCTGGAGCGAAGGCGTCTATCTGCCATTAACAGTAAAGAAAGCCACCAAAGCAGAAGGAGCGCTGTTTTTAGGCCAGGATGGCCGCGTATTCAGCCGCAAGCTGGACGGCAGGCGTTTTTTGCGCAATGATCCCGGCGATAGAATAGCCGATGAAATTTACGAGTATATCCAGGTAGACAGCATTACAGCTAACCATCTCGCCATTGCCCAGAAGCGGGCGGTCATGCACCTGCTGCCCATCGGCTATGCCAACTGGGATAAGCTTCCCAGCCAGCAGCGTATCAGCCTAGTGCAGTTTGGGGGCAGCTGGCCCAATGCCCAAGCGGCCTTGGAGAGCGTAAGCGGAAACGAA